>CAZPBH010000063.1:0-9723 GCA_964584645.1 uncultured Rhodospirillales bacterium
TCGGTGAAATCTCGCGCAATCAGGCTGCGCACCTTCATCGCCTTGATGTAATAGGCATCGTAATACCCGGCCGACAGCACATAGGTTCCAATCATGATGCGCCGCTTGACCTCGGCGCCAAACCCGGCGGCGCGGGTTTTCTCATAGGTTTCGGTCAGCCCGTCGCCTTCGACGCGCACACCATAGCGCACACCGTCATAGCGCGCGAGATTGGACGAGGCCTCGGCCGGGGCGATGATGTAGTAGGCGGGCAGCGCGTATCGTGTGTGTGGCAGGCCGATCTCGACGATCTCGGCCCCGGCGTCCCGAAGCCAGCCGATCCCCTGATCCCAGAGCGTACGGATTTCCGCATCCAGCCCCTCGATGGCATAGTCGGCCGGCACGCCGATGCGGCGCCCCTTCACATCGGGGGTGAGATGAGCCACCCAATCCGGCACCGGCTCAGGCCGGCTGGTGCTGTCGCGCTGGTCTTCGCCGGCCATGGAGCGCAGCAACAGGGCGCAGTCCCTGACCGTCCGCGCCATCGGCCCCGCCTGATCCAGCGAGGAGGCAAAGGCAATCATCCCGTAGCGCGAACACCGCCCATAGGTCGGCTTGATGCCCGCGATCCCGCAGAAGCTGGCCGGCTGGCGGATCGAGCCGCCCGTATCCGTGCCCGTGGCGCCGGGCACCAGCCTGGCCGCGACCGCCGCCGCCGAACCGCCCGAAGAGCCACCCGGAACGAGATCGCGCTCATCGCCCTTCGCCTTCCATGGGTTGAGAGCGGGACCATCGACGCTGGTGATGTTGGCCGAGCCCATCGCGAACTCGTCCATGTTGGTCTTGCCCACCATCACCGCGCCGTCGCGCCAGAGCTGGGCGGTAACGGTCGATTCATAGGGCGGGATGAAACCCTCCAGAATGCGCGAGCAGGCCTGTGACCGGGCGCCTGCAGTGCAGAACAGGTCCTTGATGCCGAGCGGGACACCCTCCAGCGGGCGCGCCTCACCCTTGCCGAGGCGGGCATCGCTGTCCTGCGCCATCTCCAGCGCCTTCTCGGGCGTCACGGCCACGAACGCGTTCAGCCCGGATGCCGCCTCGATGGCCGCAAGGCAGGCCTGTGTCAGCTCGACACTGGAAAAATCGCGCTTCGCCAGCCCGTCCAGCGCTTCGGCCACGCCGAGATCGGTCAGGGCGCTCATTCGACCACCTTGGGCACGACGAAGAAATCGGCCTCGGTCTCGGGCGCGTTGGCCAGGACCTTCGCGGCCATGTCGCCATCGGTGACGCGATCCTCGCGGATCCTGACCTGCATGGGTGTCACGCTGGTCAGCGGCGGCACGGCGTCGGTATCGAGTTCGCCCAGCTGTTCGACCCAGTCGAGGATCGCGGACAGCTCGGCCGCATAGCGCTCGACCTCGCCATCTTCCAGCTTGAGCCGCGCCAGATGCGCGACATGGCGTGTCTGCTCGGGCGTGAGCTTCATGGGAGCATCAGATTCCGGAACGGTGTGAACGGGCAGTTGGGCACATTCGGCAAGAACGGGCTTGGCGTTCCAGCCGATGTCAGGCTAGGCAGGTGGGCGCCCGCCCCGGACCTGCCAAGCCGCCCGATCAATGCCAGCACCACGGATCGTCGAAATCGAGGACCTTGCCCGGCTCCTGCCCCGGCGCGGCCGGCTGATCGGCCTTGATGTCGGCACGAAGACCGTCGGCGTGGCGGTGTCGGACGGTCTGCGCCGCATGGCGAGCCCGGTCGAGACCCTGCGCCGGACCAAATTCCGGGCCGATGCCGCCCGGCTGGTTTCGCTGGCGCGGGAGCGGGATACCGTGGCCTTCATCCTTGGCTGGCCGCTCAACATGGACGGCTCGCAGGGGCCGCGCTGCCAGTCGACCCGACAGTTCGCGCACAACCTGATCGAGGCCTTCGAAACCTCTGATTTCGCTCCCCTGATGTCCTTCTGGGATGAGCGTCTGTCGACCGCGGCCATCGAGCGCTCAATGATCGAGGAGGGCGATCTCAGCCGCGCGAAGCGGGCAAGGTCTATCGACGCGGGAGCGGCTGCCTACATCCTGCAGGGCGCGCTCGACCGGCTGGCCGGCCTGGCGGCCGCCCCTGCCCCCTCGCCTTCAGGAGCACCTCAAGATGACTGAAACACGCCCCGACCCGACCACCCTCGTCGATCCCGCCCTGTTTCAGGACCTGCAGCGCGGGCGCGTCTCGCGGCGCACCTTTGGCGGGCTGGCGCTGGCCGGCGCCGGCTTCGCGGCAGCCGTGCGACCGGTCGCTGCCAGCACCATCACGACCGGTACGGAGGGGCTTGTCGCCGGCGAGGTGATGATCCCGACCGATGCGGGCGAGATTCTCGGTTATCGCGCTCATCCCGAAGCCGAAGGGCCCTTTGGCATCGTTCTCGTGGTGCCCGAGGTCTTCGGTCTGCATAAGCACATCAGGGATGTCGTGCGCCGCTTTGCGAAGGAGGGGTTCTATGCCATCGGCTTCGAGCTATTCGACCGCTATGGCGGCGTGCGCGACAAGCAGGGGTTCGAGGAAATCCGCCCGGTGGTGATGCGGGCGGAGGACAGCCGCGCCATGAAGGATGCCGATGCCGCCTATGCCTTCGCGGTGGCGGAGGGCAATACGGTCCCGGAACAGCTTGGCATCACCGGCTTCTGCTGGGGCGGGCGCACGGTCTGGCTCTATGCCGCGCATCAGCCGATGCTGAAGGCGGGTGTGGCCTGGTATGGGCGGTTGAGCGGCGAACCGAATGAGGTGCGCCCCTCCTATCCCATTGAACAGGCCGGCAACCTCATGGCGCCGGTGCTCGGCCTTTATGGCGGGCAGGATGAGGGGATCCCGGTCGAGGAGGTCGAGAAGATGCGCGCGGCACTGGCCGAGGCCGGCAAGAATGAGAGCGAGATCATCGTCTATCCCGAGGCCCCGCACGCCTTCTTTGCCGATTACCGGCCAAGCTATCGCCAGGAGGCGGCCGAGGATGCGTGGGCGCGGTGCCTTGCCTGGTTCCGCGAGAACGGGGTCGCGTAGCACCATGGACCTGCCCGCGGGCCTTTCCTTCCCGCACCGGCATCTTCTGGGCATCGAGGGGTTGAGCGAGGCGGATATCACCGCCCTGCTCGACCTCGCCGACGCCTATGTCGAGCAGAACCGGCGCCCAGACAAGAAAACCAGCGAGCTGCGCGGGCGCACGCTGATCAATCTGTTCTTCGAGGATTCAACGCGGACCCGCACGAGCTTCGAGCTGGCGGGCAAGAGGCTGGGTGCTGACACCATCAACATGTCCGTCGCCACGAGCTCGATCAAGAAAGGCGAGACGCTGATCGACACGGCGGCGACGCTGAACGCCATGCACCCCGACATCCTGATCGTGCGGCATCCCTATTCGGGTGCGGTCAAGCTGTTGTCGGACAAGGTCAATGCCAGCGTGATCAATGCCGGCGACGGCAGCCATGAGCACCCGACACAGGCGCTGCTCGACGCGCTGACCATTCGGCGGCGCCATGGCCATCTGCGCGGGCTGCTGGTCGCCATTTGCGGCGACATCCTGCACAGCCGCGTGGCCCGCTCGAACATCCGGCTGCTGCATGTGATGGGCGCGCGGGTCCGCGTCGTCGCCCCGCCCACCATGCTGCCACGCGATTGCGAGGAAGCCCTGGGGGTCGAGGCCTTCACCGACATGACCGCCGGTTTGAAGGACGTGGATATCGTCATGATGCTGCGGCTGCAGACCGAACGCATGGCCGGGCAGTTCACGCCCTCGACACGCGAGTATTTCCGCTTCTACGGGCTGACGAAGGAAACCCTCGCTGCCGCCCGGCCCGATGCGCTGATCATGCACCCCGGCCCGATCAACCGCGGTGTGGAGATCGACAGCGAGGTGGCTGATGATATCTCCCGCTCCCTGATCCTGGAGCAGGTGGAGCTTGGCGTGGCGGTGCGCATGGCCGTGCTGGCCCTCGTCACCCGTGCCCGCGAGGCCGATGTCATGGCAACCGCATGAGCACCACCGCCTATACGAATGTCCGCTTGCTGGACCCGGCAACAGGGCTGGACGAGACCGGGACCCTGATTACCGAGGGCGAGCGTATCGCGGCACTGGGCGCAGCCGTCGCGCAGGAACCGCTGGGCGAGCATGTGCGCATCGTCGATGGTTCGGGCCTGTGCCTCGCCCCCGGTCTCGTCGACATGCGGGTCACCATCGGCGAGCCCGGATATGAACACAAGGAGACGCTCGGCACCGCCAGCCAGGCCGCAGCCGCTGGCGGGGTGACGGCGATGGTCGTTCTGCCGGCAACCGATCCGGTGATCGATGATGTCGCGGGGCTGGAATACATCGCCCGGCGCGCGCGTGAGGAGAAGCTAGTCAAGACCTTCGCCCATGCCGCCGCCACGCGTGAGCTAATGGGCCAGGAACTGACCGAGATGCGCCTGCTGCACGCCAGCGGCGCGCTCGCCTTTACCGATGCCCACAAGCCGATCGCCGACCCGCTCGTCCTGCGCCGGGCGCTGAGCTATGCGCGCTCCTTTGACGGGTTGATCATCCAGCATGCCGAGGAGCCCCGGCTGGCCGATGGCGGCTCGATGCATGAGGGCATCACGGCAACAAGGCTGGGTCTCAGCGGCATTCCCGCCGAGGCCGAGATCATCGCCGTGGAGCGTGACCTCCGACTGCTGCGCCTGACCGGCGGGCGCCTCCATTTCGGGCATCTCAGCACCGGCGAGGCCGTGCGGCTCATCCGCCAGGCGAAGGCGGAGGGGCTGCGCGTCACGGCCGATACGGCACCGCCCTATCTGACCTTCACCGATCTCGATGTCGGGGAATACCGAACGTTCACAAAACTCTCGCCGCCGCTGCGGGCTGAGGCCGACCGGCAGGCCCTGCTCACAGGCCTGGCCGATGGGACCATCGACATCCTCGCCAGCGATCATCAGCCGCAGGATGCGGAATCCAAGCGCCTCCCCTTCGCGCAGGCGGCGTTCGGGGCGGTGGGGTTGGAGACCATGCTCTCTGTCGTGCTGGGGCTGGTGGAGAGCGGGCGCCTGTCCATGCTGGCAGCTTTGGCTCTTGTGACATGGCGTCCGGCCGATCTGCTGGGTCTCGATCTCGGCCGCCTGCGGGTCGGCGGCCCGGCCGATCTGATCCTGTTCGACCCCGCACGCCCCTGGCGTGTCGACCGCGACCAGCTTCGCTCCAAGTCGAAGAATTCGCCCTGGGACCGGATGGGGCTCACCGGGCGATGTGTCCGCACGATTGTCGACGGGCGCACGGTCTTCACCCTCGATGCCGGTTCCGATGCCTGATCCCATCGCCTGGAGCGTGACCGGGCACTGGTTCGCGCTGGCCCTGCTGGCAGGTTATGTGCTGGGCTCGGTACCCTTCGGGCTGGTGATCACCCGCGCAGCAGGGCTGGGGGATATCCGCCAGATCGGCTCGGGCAATATCGGGGCGACCAACGTGCTGCGGACCGGGCGCAAGGATCTGGCTCTGGCCACGCTCCTCCTCGATGGCGGCAAGGGTGCGGCGGCTGTGCTGATCGGCTGGATCTGGGGGCCGTATATCGCGATGTTCGCCGGTATCGGTGCCTTTCTGGGCCATCTCTATCCGGTTTGGCTGAAGTTCCGCGGCGGCAAGGGTGTCGCCACGACCCTGGGCCTGCTGATCGCTTATGCCTGGCCGGTCGGCCTCTCGGCCTGTGCGGTCTGGCTCGTGACGGCAGCCCTGTTCCGGTTCAGCTCGCTCGCCTCCCTGATGGCGGTGCTGGCCGCCCCGCTTGCGGCCTTTGCCTTCGAGGTCTGGACCCCGGGCCTGCCGATGCGGGCCCCGGCCCTGCTCGACAGCCCGGCCCTCGTCCTGACCGGCTTCATAGCCGTGGTTGTCTGGTGGAAGCACCGCGCCAATATCCGGCGCCTTGTGAAGGGCGAGGAACCGAGGCTCGGACGCAAGGCGAAGGCACCCACGGCGTGAGCGCCTCCGATCTCGTCAGCTGGATGCGCCTCGCCCGGACCAAGGGCGTCGGGCCGATGACGATCCGGCGGCTGATCACGCGCTTCGAGACACCGGCCCGTGCGCTGGAAGCCCTCCCTTCCCTTGCCCGTCGGGGCGGCCGCAAGGGCCCGCCGCGCATCCCCGATGCCGGCCGGATCGAGGCCGAGATCGCCGAGGGCGCACGCCTGAAGATCCGCTTTCTTGCCCTCGACGACCCCGCCTATCCCGACGCCCTGCGCGCGATCGAGGACGCCCCGCCTGTGCTCGCCTTCCGCGGTCGGATCGAGCTTGCCGGCGATCCGGGCCTGGCCATTGTGGGCGCGCGCAACGCCTCGCTGAATGGCCGCAAGCTGGCCGGCGCATGGGCAGGGCTGGTCGGAGAGGCCGGCCATGTCGTGACATCCGGGCTGGCGCGCGGGATCGACACCGCCGCCCATGAGGCCGCGCTTGGCACCGGCACCATCGCGGTGCTGGCCGGCGGGGTCGATGTCATCTACCCGCGTGAGAACACGAAACTCTACGAGGCGATGGCCGAGACCGGGCTGATCCTCAGCGAGCACCCGCTCGGCATGGAGCCCCTCGCCCGGCATTTCCCGCAGCGCAACCGCATCATCTCGGGCCTCAGCCGTGCGGTGCTGGTGGTGGAAGCCGCACGGCGTTCGGGCTCGCTGATCACGGCAAGGCTGGCCAATGAGCAGGGCCGCGAGGTGATGGCCGTGCCGGGCTCTCCGCTCGATGCGCGTGCCCAGGGTTGCAACGATCTGATCCGCGCTGGCGCCCAGCTCGTGCAGACAGCCGAGGACGTGATTGCGACCCTGATCGACGAGCGGGATCGACGCATCCTGCCGCTGGCCATGGGCGAACAGCTTGACCTCCCCGCCTACAGACAGGAAGGGGACGCGCTTGACATCGACCTCGACGTCAGCGCATCGGAAGAGGAGGAGGACGGGCCTTCCGACCTGCCGGATCGGCTCATCGAGGCGCTGGATCGGGCCCCGACATCGGTTGACGAATTGCTGCGGGCTTGTCAGGTATCCGCCGGCGCCGGGCTGACCGCCCTGCTGGAGCTGGAACTGGCGGGCCGGATCGAGCGTCATCCGGGGAACCGCGTCAGTCGTAGGGAATAGGCCGCCACAGGGGCGGCGCAACTGGGGACCGCATGGCCGGCACTGCCGACAATCTCGTGATCGTTGAATCGCCGGCGAAAGCCAAGACGATCAACAAGTATCTGGGCCCGGACTTCACGGTGCTGGCCTCCTATGGTCATGTCCGCGACCTGCCGGGCAAGGATGGCTCGGTCGATCCCGACAATGATTTCGCCATGGAATGGGAGCTCTCCGACCGGGCCGGCAAGACCCTGGCCGAGATCACCAAGGCGGCGAAGAAGGCCGATGCGCTCTACCTCGCCACCGACCCGGACCGCGAGGGCGAGGCCATCAGCTGGCACATCCATGAGGTGCTGGCCGGAAAAGGCATCCTGAACGGCAAGCCCGTGCACCGGGTCACCTTCAACGAGATCACCGAAAAGGCTGTCCAGGACGCCTTTGCCAATCCACGCGAGGTCGATGCGCCGCTGGTCGAGGCCTATCTGGCTCGCCGGGCGCTGGATTATCTGGTGGGCTTCACCCTGTCGCCGGTGCTCTGGCGCAAGCTGCCCGGGTCGCGCTCCGCCGGCCGCGTGCAGTCGGTGGCGCTGCGTCTGATCTGCGAGCGCGAGGCCGAGATCGAGGCCTTCCGCCCGCAGGAATACTGGACGGTCGAGGCCGATCTGCACAATGGCGACGGGGCGGCCTTCTTGGGTCGTCTCACCCATCTGGAGGGCCGCAAGCTCGAGAAATTCGACCTCGACAATGAGATTAAGGCACGTTCGGCCGAGGCCATCGTCGCGCGCGGCGGCTTCGAGGTCGCGAAGGTCGATGCCAAACAGGTCCAGCGCAAGCCGCCCCCGCCGTTTATCACCTCCAGCCTGCAGATGGAGGCCTCACGCAAGCTCGGCTTTTCGGCGACCGAGACCATGCGGGTGGCACAGAAGCTCTATGAAGGTGTCAGCATCGGCGGCGAAACCGTTGGTCTGATTACCTATATGCGAACCGACGGTGTGGCGCTCAGCGGTCAGGCCATCGCCCAGATCCGCGGGGTGATCGAGGCTGATTACGGCTCGAGCTACTTGCCCGAGCAGCCGCGGGTCTACAAGAGCAAGGCCAAGAACGCCCAGGAAGCCCATGAGGCGATCCGGCCGACCGATCCGGCCCGACGGCCCCAGCAGATGCGCGCCTATCTGGACAACCGGATGGCGGCCCTCTACGAGCTGATCTGGCAGCGCACGCTGGCCTGCGAGATGGAGAATGCCCGGGTCGAGCAGACAGCCGTCGATCTCGACAATGGCAAGGGAACGATCCTGCGCGCCAATGGCATGGTCATCCGCTTTCCAGGCTACATGAAGGTCTACGCCGAAGGGCGCGAGGAGGGCGAGAAGGGCGAGGACAACCGCGCGCTGCCGGCCCTGAGCGAGGGCGAGGCCGCGGCCCTGCAGGCGGCCCGCGCCGACCAGCACTTCACCGAACCGCCGCCGCGCTATTCGGAGGCTACTCTGGTCAAGAAGCTTGAGGAGCTCGGTATCGGCCGGCCCTCGACCTACGCCTCGATCATGCAGGTGTTGCAGGATCGGGATTATGTGCGGCTCGAGAAGAAGCGGTTCATCCCCGAGGATCGCGGCCGCATCGTCACGGTATTCCTGACCAATTTCTTCCGCCGCTATGTCGAATACGACTTCACCGCCGATCTCGAGGGCCAGCTCGACGAGATTTCCGGCGGCCGCCTGCACTGGATCGAGATGCTGCGGCGGTTCTGGTCGGATTTCATCGGCGCGGTGGAGGAAACCAAGGGCCTGACCATCAGCCAGGTCATCGAGGCGCTGGATCGCGAACTGGCCCCGCATCTCTACCCGCCACAATCCGACGGGCGCGACCCGCGCGCCTGCCCGAGTTGCAGCGATGGACGGCTCTCGCTGAGGCTCGGCAAGTTCGGCGCCTTCATCGGCTGCTCGAACTATCCCGATTGCGGCTATACCCGCGCGCTTGCCGACCAGGCCCGTGCCGAGGCCCAGGGCGAGGCCCCCAGCGGTGACCGCGAACTGGGGACCGATCCGGGCTCGGGCCACCCTGTCTGGGTACGCAAGGGTCCCTATGGCTGGTATGTGCAGCTTGGCACCAAGGAAACCCTGCCCGAGGACGAGAAGCCCAAGCGCACATCCCTGCCCAAGGGCGTCAATCCCGAGGACATGGAGATCGAGCGGGCGCTGCGCCTGTTGGCTCTCCCGCGCGAGGTCGGCGCGCACCCCGAGGACGGCAAGCCGATCACGGCGGGCATCGGGCGCTTTGGCCCGTTTGTCAGCTGGAACGGCCTGTTTGCCTCGATCCCCCGGGATGAGGATGTGATGACCATCGGCATGAACCGGGCGGTCGATCTGCTGGCCGAGAAGGCCCGGAAATCGGCACCGCTGCGCGACATCGGCGCGCATCCGGGGGACGGCAAGCCGGTGACGGTTCATTCGGGCCGGTTCGGCAAGCCCTATCTGAAACATGGGAAGACCAACGCGCCGCTTCCCAAGGGCGCCGATCACGAGAAGCTGACGCTTGAAGAAGCGGTCAGGCTGATCGACGCCGAGGCCGCCAAGGGCAAGCAGGGCGGCAAGGGCTCAGCGAAGGCCAAGACAGCGAAGGCCAAGACAGCGAAGGCGT
>CAZPBH010000064.1:0-9703 GCA_964584645.1 uncultured Rhodospirillales bacterium
GGCGAAAGGCTTGGGTTTTAGAAGTTGAGCGTGTTGGTAATGAACCAGGTGCGCTCGGGGGCGATACGCAGGGTGCCGAAGGTGCTGTCGGCGTTGGCGGAGATGGGAATCAGTTCGTCACCGCCCGCCACATTCTGAACGTTTAGACTGATGTTCCACGTGAGTTCCCGGTCGAAGGCCGTGAAATCCTTCCGATAACCAACGTTGAGGTCGACGTAGGTTTCGGTGGGCCCGAAAAACGGGTTGGCAACATCCGCAATGTCCACACCTTCATCATTCGTGGTTCGGGGGAAGCCGATGCCGACCTTATCCTGCCAGCGCAGGGCGCCGCCCAACCGAAAGCCCTTGAGAAAGCCGTCGCTGAAGCGATAGCTGGTGACAGCGTTGACGCGCCATTCGCGGATTTCCGGCGTGGTGGTGCCGGAAAGGGAAGCTTCGGTATTGATCTGATCGATAAAAGCGGTGTTAGCTTCCTCCAACCAGGACTGATTGTCTGGGCCGTTGACGGGATTGCGTATGATGCGAAACAACTCGCCGTTATTGAAAGCCGCGACGTTGCCGAGGAACTCGTCGACGAACTCCAATTCGAGGGCGGCGACATCGGCCTGCACGGCCTCATTCTGAGCGACGCTGAGAGCCAACCTCCAATTTGGGGTGGGGTTGGCGACGAGCTCAATTTCCACCCCTTCGGAAACGATGTCGCTCAAGGAGGTGCGCCCGACAATGTTTTCCGACTCCCAGTCGAACGTGTCCCCGGTGCCGGTGAAACGCGGATTGAAGTTGAATTCCGGACCAATGTTAGCCTTGAGGCGGTCCGGCAGCATGTCGAAGAGAGCACGAGAGGCTTCTTCGAAGGACTGGAACGAAACGGGATCGCCATTAACGAATTCCAAGCCGTCGGGATCGGCGGGGTTGGCGGCCGGCGCCTGCGGGTCCAGCTCGGCAATGTGTGCATTGGTCCAGCGCCCGATAAATCTATCGGCGATGTTGAAGGGGTTGGGCACCCCGACGCCCGCGTTGTTGATTTTTGTTTCAAACCAGGTGACGCGCAGGTCGATCTTGCCTTCCAGGGTGCTGAGGAGAAAACCGTATTCTTCGGTCTCCGCGACGGGCGAGCCGACTTCTTCGTTGAAGATATTCCGGCGCTGCCCGACCGGGCTGAAGTTTTCCGAGGTGTTCCAGAAGACGCGGAGGTCGGAACCCAGAGGCAGGTCGAAGAGGTATTTTTCCGGAAACTTGCCCACCACGCTGTAGGTCCAGCTCTCCTTTGACTGACTGGAGGCGGGCTCCAATTCCAACACGGAGACGTCGCGATTGCCGTCGGGCAGGCGCGGCAGGTCGATCGAGGTGAAGGTGTCTGACGAATCTTCACGCCACCCGATGAGGGTAACGAGGTGATCATCAAGCCAATGGCTCTGGAGGGCGAGGGCGGTGGAATTCACGTCCTCTTTCTCCTGGCGGAAATTGCCCAAAATGCGGGTGGGAGATGAGGTCCCGGTGACAAAGCGCTGCTGGTCGACATCCCAAATGCGGAGGGTGTAGGTCTGCCCGAACTCTGGTCGGGAGGTGCGGATGGGCGACATACGCACGTCGTCGGCCGAGGCGGCGTTGACCTGGGAGTCGCCGATGTAGAACCACGCATTCACATTTGCCCGGAATTGTCCAGGTTGAGCGGCAAGGGCGGTGGCGGCGGGCAGTTCGCCCTGGGGATCCCAGGCGCTGTTGAAGGTCTGTCTTTCGGATGACCCGGAAGTGTCGAAATAAAGCCCGGAGAGGGTATGGCGGCCGAGCCAGCGCACGATGCCCGCATCGGAATCGGTGAAGTCGTGCTGAAAGAAGCCGGTGACCTGAAAGGCCTCACTCTCCGAGGTGTTGATCTGGTCGCGAAAGAGGTTGCGAGTTGTGACAAAGGGCCGACCGAAATTGGGATTCGGGATGAGCTGGTCCGTGATGGGTCCGCCGGTGTTGAAAGCGTCGGTGCGGATAGAGAGGAATTCGTTGGCGTCGATCTGGATCTCGTCGCCTTCGCCTCCGGAAATGGGGAAATCGCGGGCACGCTCGATATACTGCTCGTTGTAGGCGAATTCGAGGCCGGCTTTGCCGCCGGCGAAAAGCTGCTCAAGCCGGATGTCAAGCGCGTCGAACTCCTGTTGCCGCAGGTCCATATTCCCCGAAAGAAGATTGTTATAAAAATCAAAAACCTCGGGATTGGTCAAGCGGGTGCGGAAAAAGCCGGCGCGGTTTCGATTCACATCACCGGTCGCGCGGACCCCCCCTCCGGGACCGTTTCTCCCACCGGGTATGGTGCCTTGAAACCCCTGGATAGAAGAAAAATCTCCCGGCAGGCCGACCGTGGGTTCATCGGAACCAGGGTCCGCGAAGACCAGACCCCAGTTGCGGAACATCGCAGCGACCGTAACCGTCGCGTCGAATTCGCCGTCAACGACCTCGTTGCCATTGCCATTTTGCCAGCCGTCCTGGTCATATGTATCACGCAACGCGCCATTGAATCGCCATTTGGGGGCTGGCCAGGGCTGGCCGCTTTCCGGATCGATGCCTTCGAACCAGGATTGCGCACCAAAATTGGGGGGGAGCATGTTGGGCGGCGTGCCCTCGATTTCGCCCACTTCGTAATTGGCGCGGATCTGGGTCTGTCCGAAGAAAGCGTTGCGGTTGGCCTCGCGGAGATTGGCTTTCACCGCGATATAGACCCGCCGGTCCTCTTCGAAGGCGGGATCCTGCTTGAACTTCCGATCCTCGTTCAGGGCGTCGATGCGAAAGGCCAGGCGGTCCTTGATCAGCTCTTTATTGTAGTGGAATTCCTCCCGGTGGGAGCTGTGTTCGCCAAAGCGGAGGTGCGCGCTGCCACTATCATTAAAGGTGGCCTGACGGAGGGTGGCATCGATGAGCCCGCCGGGCGCGCCGATTCCCGCCAGGATGGCGTTGGGTCCACGATTGATGGTGATGGTGGTGATGTTGTAGGAATCCGTGGGCAGGCCGGAAGAGAAGTAGTCGCGGGTGCGACTGGCGGAAGCCAGCGCCCGAATCCGGTTAACCCCGGAAGGGTTGTCGCGCTGGGCATCGGCGTCCTCGCTCCCGATACTGGAAAAGTTGCCGAACATGCCGCCGCCCTCGGTGGACGTGGTATAAGTGAGGATGTCCTCAATGTTGTTCGCGCCGATATCCTGTAGGAATTCCTCGGTGTAGACGGAGACGGCCGCTCCGACATCTTTGAGATCGGTGTTGAGACGGGTGCCGGCCAGCGTTGAGGTCGCCATGTAGCCCATGTTGGAATCGGTCTCAACGACAAAGGGGCTGAGTTCCTCAATGTCCGCCTGGTTCGGTTCTTCCTGGGCCAGAATCGCGAAGCTCGGCAGGAAGCACGCGAGGATGGGGTAGAGGTTGCGCCGGAATAAGTTCTTGAATTGGGTCTGCTTCATATGGGGTGATCTAGTTCTTGTTTGCATTAACGGTAAAGCTGATGCGGGGTTCGGGTTCATGGAGGCTCATCCATGGAGCTTCGCGTTTCGGGGAATGACACTCCTATAGTAGCGGAGACAGGCATGCAGGCGCTGATGAATTTGGCTCAAAACCTTGTGATTTCGTCCATTGCTCTCGGATTTTTGCCGTAAAGGGCTTGGAGAGGTGCAATTTTGCAGTGGCTGCCTGGCGGTGGACGGGTTGGAAGAACTCAGTTACAAAAAGATTGGGACGGACCGTGGTAGAACCGGATCATTCGCACCATAAAAATGTTTGAGGTCGCAAGAATAACTAATCTCAACCGGAAACCCATTTTTTGATGCCCGCTTCCGGAAAAGTTTTTCATTTATCCGAAATCTTTGTAAATTTATCCAATATCGTCTTGGATTATTTTATTCAATCCACCTGGGTGTGGGTTCGTTGAGGTAGTCCCGTAAACAAAATACCCCTTTTCATGTTAAACGGAATTTTTGCCCGCTTGCCGCTGCTGTTCGGACTGGTGTTTACTTCCCCATCGCTAGGGATCTTATGGGCGCAGGCGCCTTTTGAACCGGAATGGGCCGATCCCCTACTTGAGCCCTGGCGTTGGAAATTGTTGGAGGGTATGGAGTTCCGCAATAGTAAGCTGGAGTTTGGACCCGTCGGTGAAATCTGGGTGCTGAAGAACGCGGGCGGGCTACACCGCTTTGATGGGATTCAAGCCCGGCGGGTTCACGAATGGGGCGATGAAGACGGCCCCATTCACGACATTGGGGCGACCGGGCCGGACCGCCTTCTGATTCTGGCCGCTGGCGGAGTGTTCGAGTTGGCAGGCGGGGAGTCGAATGCGCTCTTGCTGTTTCCCGCCCCCGTGACTGCCGGGATGTTGGAATTCCTCGACCGCGATCATTTCTGGGCGGCGACGCCTCTGGGGATTTTCCAATACCGGAATGGGGAGGCGCGCCGCTTTATCTACCCGGAATTGGCCACGGGGGGCGTCCGAAGCTTAAGTTTGGGAAAGGACGGCGCGTTATATTTCGTGAGCGCGCCGACGGGGCATGTTTTTCGCTGTCCCCTAGTGGAAGGGGGCCTTTCTGAAAACTCCGCTTGGGAAGTGATACTAGAGCCGGACCGAGCCTACGTACACTCCGCCAGCCTGCTCAGTATCCACGACGGTAGAATTTGGTATATTAACACGAACGAATCCACCGGCGCCCAGGAGTACGATCCCGAAAGGGGCGTGTGGCGCATTCACGATTTCCGCAGCATGGGCGGCGAAAATTTCAACAGCTCGCTAATGGAGAGCCGGGACGGCAAAATATGGGTGGCGGGCAGAGGATCCTTGCAGGTGTACGATGGCACGGAGTGGTCGGTCTATAAAGCACCGGACCTCCCGATTCCGGATTCCCAACCACAGGTCTACCAGGACGCGGTGGGCCAGGTCTATCTGCTGGAGGTAGGCGCCGGGGTATACATCGTCGACTACGAAATGCGGGAATACCGCACATTTAAGAGCTTGCATTTCGGGGTGGAAGCCCAGGACGGCTCGCGGTGGTATTTGCACGTGGACGGGCGGGTGGTGCGGGAAGCTCCGCTGGAAAACCGCTGGGAGCAGTTCTCTCCAGAGCGGACCGGGGTCGCCAATCCGGTGGCGGTGGAATTGATCGGCGGCGGCGGGGATGTGCTGGTGGCAGGATCCACGGACGAGGTGGCGACCATCGGTATATACTCGGAGGGGGCCTGGGAAGTTCGACGGTTTCCCGGGTTCGCCGTGGGTTTCGGCTTCCTGGGAGTCAAACGCCTGCAAGACGGGAGCGTGATTCTCGGCGCGGGGCAGGATCCTCGAGAATATCCGAACATTCGCGGCGGGGCCTTGCGGGTCCTGCCCGGGACTGGCAAGAACAAGGTGGAGTATCTGGCCCCGGGCGTCGTGCCGTTCCGCACCTGGTGCGTGGCGGAAGATCCGAGCCGGGGAGGAGCATACGTATCGGGTCATGGCCTGAATTGGACCGACTTGTCCGGGACGATGGTGGAAGAGGTGGTGGACGCCGGCACCGAATGGCTGGACAGCGTGGCCGTCACCCGAAAAGGGGAAGTCTGGGCGGCCATCTGGGGAAAAGGTGTTTTTCGGCTGGGCCGGAAGGGGTGGGAAAACCTGTCGGACCCAGTCCATTTCCCCGAGCGACACACCTCGCTGGTTTTTGCGGGAGAGGAGGACGATTATCCGATCCTGGCCACCGATGACGGCTTTTTCCGCTATGACGGCACGGGTTGGCATCGTTATCTGGATCCCTCCTTTTCGATTTACCGCACCGCGGGCACACTGAAGCGGATGGCGGGAGGCAGCCTCTGGATCAACACGACGCATACGGATTGGTATTACCGAGGCTTGCGCTCGGAGCCATATCCAGTGGTCAAACGCAATGTTTTCAAGACCGTGCAGGTGATTCCGGACCGCCACGGCCCGGTAACGAAGATGGATGCCCGGACGCCAAAACTATTTCCCGTCGACGAAGTCGTCCTGGAGTGGAGTGGGACCGACCACCAGTCCAAAACGCGGCGGGAGGATCTCACTTATTCCCATAGCTTGGATGGCGGACCCTGGAGCCCTTTCACGAGAGAAAACCGTCTGCGGTTGGACAAGTTGGTCGGGGGGAAGCACGAGATCCGTATCCGGGCGCGGGATTCCGATTTCAATGTGGAACGGAGCCCGCTGATTCACGGCTTCAGTGTGGTGGTGCCGCTTTGGAGGCAGCCATGGTTTTTCGCGGGGTTGCTGGCGGTGGGAATCACCTTGGTCGGGCTGCTGGTTTATATTTTTTCCGAGCGGATGCGGCATGTCCTGGAAATGGAGCGCCTGAAATTGCGTTTTTTCACCAACCTCTCGCACGAGCTTCGCACGCCCTTGACCTTGATCCAGGGGCCGTTGGAAAAATTGTTGCGTGGGGCCAGGGGCCTTCCCGGCGAGGAGCGTTCCCTCCTGCGAACCGCCCAGGTCAATACGACGCGGCTGCTCAACCTGATCGATCAATTGCTGGAATTCCGCCGGGTGGAAGGCGGACAGTTGTCGGCCCGACCACGCGCAATGGAGCTGGTGGGGCTGGTTCGCAACGTGATGGCGTCCTTTGAATTCGTGGCACGGGACAAACGGCAACGGGTGTATCTCCGGGCGCCTTTTCACTCCTGCGCCTATCTTCTGGATGAAGACCTTTATTTTAAAATTCTCAACAACCTGATCTTTAACGCGACGAAATTTTCGGGACAAGGGGGGACGATTGAGATCTCCCTGAACCTCGAGAAATCCACTCCCGAAACTGGCGGCTCTCGACATGAACTGATTATCGTGGTTTCCGATGACGGGAGGGGAATCGACCCGGAGTTATTGCCCCACATATTCCAGCCTTTTTACCAAAGCGGGCAGAAGCCCGGGTCCATGAATGAGGGATTCGGAATCGGGCTTGCCCTGGTGAAAGAGCATGTGCGGTTTCTGGGCGGATCGATCCGCGTTGCCAGCCCCCGCCCCGGCCACGCGACCGGCACGGCTTTTACCGTGCGGCTGCCCGTCGAAAATCCGCGGGTGGTCCAGGCCGACGAGCCTCTCGTGCTCGAGCTGCTGGAGTCCTCCCCAGACGAAGGGGAGGTGTGGAACGGGCCGGTGATGGAGGAAGCGGAAGCGGAAGGGGGAGGCGAGGACTCCCGGCCACACCTGCATCTTGTCGAGGACAACCTGGACGTGCGGGATTTCCTGCGGTGTGAATTATCCCGGACCTTTCGGGTTACGGTTTCCACTGACGGGACGGAGGCGGAGGCCACCATCCGCCAGTTGGTGCCGGATTTGGTCATCACCGATGTCATGTTGCCGGGTAGCTCCGGCTTCGACCTCTGCAAAAATCTGAAGGAAGATCCGGTTTGCAGCCATATTCCGGTAATTATGCTGACGGCCTTTAAAACGTTGTTTCACGAGCAGAAGGGGCTGGAAATGGGCGCGGATGACTTTATCGCCAAGCCGGTTTCGCTGCGGGTTTTGCACCTGAAAATCGCCAACCTGATGGCCGCCCGGGAGCGCATGCGCCAAAGCCTGCGCAAGGAATTTGGCCTGGTCGCCCCTTCAGAGCGATTGCCCGCTTCGGAACGGGCATTCCTGGAACAGGTGAACGCGATCGCACGCGAGCATTTGTCGGACGAGTTTTTTGGGGTGGAACAGTTCGCGGAAGAGATGGGGATGAGCCGGAGCAACTTTTACAAGAAGTTCAAGGATTTGACCGGCATGTCCCCGGCGGCTTTCCTGAAAATCAAACGGTTGAACGAGGCAGCTCGACTGATTCTACAAGGTTATGGGAATATCACG
This sequence comes from uncultured Rhodospirillales bacterium, assembly GCA_964584645.1. Taxonomy (GTDB): domain Bacteria; phylum Pseudomonadota; class Alphaproteobacteria; order CAZPBH01; family CAZPBH01; genus CAZPBH01. Next base: position 7,808 of record CAZPBH010000064.1, read on the forward strand.
CAGGTCGCCCTCGAAGTCGGCTTCTCGGAAATCAGTTACTTCAGCCGCTGTTTCAAGGAGCATTTCCAATGTTCGCCCTCGCAGTATAAAAAGGAAGGCGGGCTTCCGAATAAGACGAAATCTTCCCTGAAAAACCTGTTGACAGGGGCACAGGACCGAAAAAAGCACCTGAATTGATGGTCGACGGGCGTTTTGCCCGGGCATTTGGATGAATTTATCAAAAGATGGGATTCATGTGTAAGCGATCAGGTTCCAGAGCGTGTAATATCACCGCCCTTTACCACATGCTAATTTTTATGAAAACCCGAATTTTTGTTTTTTCCGGCCTCTTTTTCGCTCTCCTTTTCGCTTCTACGCATTCCGCGGAGGACCGCCCCAATATCATTGTTATCTACGCTGACGACGTTGGCTACGGCGACATCGGCTGTTACGGCGCCCACGCCATTGATACGCCCAGTATCGACCGGCTGGCGCAGGAGGGCATGCGCTTCACCTCGGCCTACGCCACGGCCTCCACCTGCACGCCTTCGCGCTATTCGCTCCTCACGGGCGAATACGCCTTTCGCAACCAGGATGCGAAAATCCTGCCCGGCAACGCTCCCCTGATCATCGACCCGGCCAAGCCCACCCTGGCCTCGGTCCTGAGGTCGGTCGGCTATCGGACCGGGCTCGTTGGCAAGTGGCACCTCGGTTTGGGGCGCGCGGACCAACCCCTGGATTGGAACGGCGATATTGCGCCGGGCCCGCGCGAACTCGGTTTCGACTACTCCTTTCACATGGCGGCGACCGGCGACCGGGTCCCGACCGTCTACATCGAGAACGGGCGTATCGTGAACCTCGATCTCAAGGATCCTGTGGTCGTCAGCTATGACGAGCAGATTGGGAGCGATCCCACCGGCCTGTCACACCCGCACCTGTTGAAAAACCAGGCGGATGAGCAGCACGCCAAAACCATTGTCGATGGCACCAGCCGGATCGGTTATATGACCGGGGGCAACTCCGCGCGGTGGACCGACGAGGAGATGCCGGATGTATTTCTGGCCAAAGCAATGGAATTCATTCATGCGCATCAGGACGAGCCCTTTTTCCTCTTTTATCCCACCCATGAGAATCATGTCCCCCGTATCCCGCACCCGCGCTTCCTCGGCTCTACCAGCTTGGGCGTCCGCGGGGATGCCGTGGTCCAAATGGACTGGAGTATCGGGCGCTTCATCGAGGAACTGGAGGCCTTGGGCCTTGCGGAAAACACCCTCGTCATCTTCACCAGCGACAACGGCCCTGTGCTTTACGACGGATACTACGATGGCGCCATCGAGAACAACGGCGACCACCGCCCGTCCGGCCCCTGGCGCGGTGGAAAATACAGCGCCTGGGAAGGCGGTACCCGCATGCCATTTATCACCTGGTGGCCGGGAAAAATCAAACCCGGGCTCTCCGACGCCCTCCTTAGCCAGGTCGACCTGCTGGCCAGTCTGGCCGCTCTGGCCGGCGTGGAAGTGCCCACGGGCCGGGCCGAAGACAGCCGCAACCTGTTGTCGGTGCTCCTGGGCCAAAGCGACGCGGGCCGGAACTCTCTGGTCCAGCAGGGGGTGAATATGAAGGCCCTCCGCGCCGGTGACTGGAAATACGTTCCCCCAGGCGAAGTTACCAATCGCCGAGGGGTGGGGATTTTCGAACGGGACACCATCGGCCGGCCCGGCGCCCTCTACTATCTGCCGGAGGATCCGACCGAAGCACACAATCTGGCGGGCAGCTACCCGGCGAAGGTCGAGGAACTGTCCGCTCTGCTAGGCCGACTTCTGGAAGGCGCGAACCTATATGATTCCGGTGACGGTTTGGGCGGTGCCGTGGACCGCTGACATCCCGCCACACCGCGCGTGCCGCGACAGGCGATCC
>CAZPBH010000065.1:0-9594 GCA_964584645.1 uncultured Rhodospirillales bacterium
GATGGGGGGGGGATGAGATCGCCCGCGGCGGGACCAATTCACGCATTCTGATGTCGCGCCGTCCTTTCGGACCTTGGGAGATGAACCGGCATTCATGCCCCGGGTTGCGACTAACATGACCATAACCCGGCGGCCGCGCCGGCGCAAGCCTAATTTAGCCTTCTCTAAATATCAGCCGTTAAGAATGAATTGGGCGGCGATCTCAACAGGCGCTCCCAACGGAAGGGACGCCACACCGGCGGCCGCGCGGGCATGTTCACCTGCAGGTCCCAGGACCTCGACCAGCAGCCCGCTCGCGGCATCGATCACCTTGGGATGGGCCGTGAAACGCGGCCCGGCCGCCACGAACCCGGTCACCATGGCGCAGCCTTCCAGCCGGCTCCAGTCACCGCCCAGCCCGGCCCGAAGCTGGGCCAGCACATTGATGGTCGCGATCCGGGCGGCCGCCTGCGCGTCCTCCAGCGCCAGATCGACCTCCACCACCCCGGCATGGGAGAGCTCGCCGCCCTGCACGGGCAGCTGGCCGGAGACAAAGAGATGACGGCCCAGCAGCCGCACCGGCCGATAGGCCGCGACCGCGGCGGGGGGCTCAGGCAGCGTGATCCCGAGCCGGTTCAGATTGGCAGCAACATCGGCCATGGCGGTTCTCTCAGCTGGCATCCCGAGGCCGGGACCGGGCGGCAGGCTGGACGGCCCGCCCGACAGGCGGCATATTGCGCCGACATCAGCACCCCACAACCAGCGGGGGCGGGGCGCCCACCCGTCCCATTGCCCCGAGCGCGCAGAGAGCCGATCTGCCTGACCATGATCGATACCACACCCAACAGCGCCCCCGCGCCTTCCCCCAACCCGGTCCGTGCGCCGCTTTCCTGGCTGCGCGTCTGGCTCGGTGCCCTCAGCCATGTCCACATCGCCTGGTTCACACGCTTCCACGGCCAGAAGGTGGGCGAGGACGGCACCGGCAATGTCTATTACCGCCGGCCTGCGGCGCGCTATGGCCGGGACCGACGCTGGGTCGTCTATGCCGGCGAACCGGAGGCCAGCAACGTGCCGCCGATGTGGCATGCCTGGCTGCATCACCAAACCGACATCGTGCCGGACCCGAAGGCGCCGACCCAGCGCCCCTGGATGAAGCCGCACCAGCCGAATCCGACCGGCACGGCCGGGGCCTACCTGCCGCCGGGGCACACGCTTGACGCCCGCCCGCGCGCCGCCTCGACCGCGGATTACGAGCCCTGGTCACCCCCTTCATGAGGTTCCAGCCATGAGGCCGCGTCCATGAACCAGGGTGCCATCGAAGCCGTGTTCGGCGCGATCGTGCTGGCGGTCGCGGCCCTGTTCCTCGTCTTCGCCTATACCAGTGCCGATGTCGGGGCGACCGAGGGCTATGAGCTGGAGGCACGCTTCAGCCGGGTTGAAGGCATCAGCCCGGGCTCGGATGTCCGCATCGCCGGTGTGAAGGTCGGCACCGTTCGCTCGGTCGAACTCGACCCCGAGACCTACATGGCGCTGGTCAGCATGACGCTGGCCTCCCGTATCGAGATCCCGGTCGACAGTGCCGCGACGATCACCTCGGAAGGGCTGCTGGGCCAGAACTATCTCGCCATCGAGATCGGCGCGGAGACCGAGATGCTCGAGCCCGGCGCGCGGATCGAGTTTACCCAGAGCCCGCCCTCGCTGCAGCAATTGCTGGGCCAGGTCGTCTACAGCCTCGGGGGCAATGAAGGCAGCGGCGATGGCGGGTGAGCCCGCACAAGCTTCCGACGAGACGGACTGGGATGCCACGAGCTATGCGCGCAACGCCGCCTATGTGGGCGAGCTTGCAGCGGATCTCGTCGATCTGCTCGACCCGAAGGCGGGGGAGACAATCATCGATCTGGGCTGTGGGGACGGGGCGCTCTCGCTGAAGCTGGCCGAGCGGGGTGCCCGGGTGATCGGGCTCGATGCCAGTGCCGCGATGGTCGCCCATGCACGCAGCCGGGGCATCGAGGCGCGGGTCGCCGATGCGGCCGATTTCAGCCTCGATGCTCCGGCGGATGCGCTCTTTTCCAATGCCACGTTGCATTGGGTCCCCCGGGCGCGCGAGGCCGCTGCCTGCATGCAGGCCGCCTTGCGGCCGGGCGGACGGCTGGTGGCCGAGTTTGGCGGCCTGGGCAATGTGGCGCAGGTGGTGGCCGCGCTGGAGGCAGAACTCACAGCCCGCTCGATCAACCCGGCCGGGCTCAACCCCTGGTTCTTCCCCGATGCCGACACCTACAGCGCGCTGCTTGAGGAAGCGGGCTTTACCGTGAAGGCGATCCGGCTGTTCGACCGGCCCACCCGAGTCGAGATGGGGATCGAGGCCTGGCTCCGGCTTTTTGCGCCCGCTTTCCTGAAGCCCCTGAAACCGGTGGATCACGAGCCGTTCATCGCGGCGGTGGCCGAACGGCTTGCCCCAGGGCTGCAGGACAGCGCCGGCATTTGGTGGGTCGATCATGTCCGCCTGCGGGTTCAGGCGGTGCGCAGCTGATGAGGCCGCAAGGGCTGGCCCTGCTGACGCTGTTCCTTGCTCTGACGGCCCCCGCCGCCTGGGCCCAGCCGAGCAACGGTCCCCGGATCGAGCATGACACAGCCATCCTGCAAGCGCTCGACAAGGTGACCGCCCGGATCAGCACGCTCGAAGCACCGATCGAGGAGACCATCCGGTTCGGCAGCCTCTACATCCTCGCCCGCGCCTGCCGCACCACGCCGCCCGAGGAAACGCCCGAATCGGCCGCCTTCCTGCAGATCTGGGAAGTGCCCGAGGAGGAGGAACCGCATTGGGCCTATTCGGGATGGATGTTCGCCTCCAGCCCCTCGCTCGCCGCGATGGACCATGCGGTCTATGACATCTGGGTCCTTGATTGCGTCAACAGGGCCGAGAGCTCCGAGCCCACGCCCGAGGAATAGAAATCGGCCTCGCGCTGCAGGGCATCGCGCAGCCGCACGCGGTAGGCCGCCCGGCTGATCTCGACAGCCCCGAACTGACGCAGATGCTCGGTCACGAACTGGGTGTCGAGCAGGGTGAAGCCTCCGGCCCGCAGCCGCGCCACCAGATGAACAAGAGCGATCTTCGAGGCATCGCGCCGATGCGAGAACATGCTCTCCCCGAAGAACGCCGCCCCCAGCGCCACACCGTAGAGACCGCCGATCAGCGTCTCGTCTTCCCAGACCTCGACCGAATGGGCGTAGCCGTCCCGGAAGAGGGCCGAGAAAACCTCGACGATCTCGATGTTGATCCAGGTCTCGTCCCGTCCGGCACAGAACCGCATAACCGGCTCGAAGGCGGTGTCCACCCTCACCTGCACGGGTGCGGTCCGCAGCGTGCGGCGCAACCGCCGGGGCACATGGAAGCGGGTCAACGGGAGCACGCCCCGTTCCAGCGGGTCGTACCAGTGGATATCGCGGGAATGCGCCGATTCCGCCATCGGAAAGACGCCCGCCGCATAGGCACGCAGCACGAGACCGGGCGTCAGTCGGGGTCGGCCTTCGCTCATCGCCGCCCCTTCGGCCCTCAGCCTTCCCGGTGGTCGAGCTGCTGTTCGAGCCAGTGGATGGTGTAGTCACCGGCGATGAAATCGGGCTGGGTCATCAGCCAGCGGTGCAGCGGCAGGGTCGTGTCGATGCCATCAACGACGCATTCCTCCAGCGACCGGCGCAGCCGGGCCAGACATTCGGCACGATTGCCGCCATGCACGATCAGCTTGGCGATCAGGCTGTCATAATGGGGTGGTACCCGATAGCCGGCATACAGGGCGGAATCGACCCGCACGCCGAGCCCGCCGGGAGGGTGATAATCAGAGACGACGCCGGGCGAAGGCACGAAACTCCGCGCGTTCTCCGCATTGATCCGGCATTCGATGGCATGGCCGTTGATCCGCACATCTTCCTGACCGAATTCGAGCCCGCGGCCCTCAGCGATGCGGATCTGCTCGCGCACCAGGTCGATGCCGGTGATCATCTCGGTCACCGGATGCTCGACCTGCAGGCGGGTGTTCATCTCAAGGAAATAGAACGCACCGTCCTGATAGAGAAACTCCATCGTCCCGGCGCTGCGATAGCCCATCCGGGCGGCGACATCGGCGGCCAGTTGCCCGATCTCCAGCCGCAATTCCGGGGTCAGGGCCGGTGAGGGTCCCTCCTCCACCAGCTTCTGATGCCGGCGCTGGATCGAGCAGTCGCGCTCGCCCAGATGGACGGCCTTGCCCTGCCCGTCGCCCAGCAGCTGGATCTCGATATGCCGGGGCCGGTCGAGATATTTTTCCAGATAGACCTCATCATTGCCGAACGCGGCCCCGGCCTCGCTGCGCGCCATGCGGTAGGCGGCCTCCAGCTCGCTCGGGCCCCTCGCCACCTTCATGCCCTTGCCGCCGCCACCGGCCGCCGCCTTGATGAGCACCGGATAGCCGACCTCTTCGGCGACGGCGAGCGCCTGCTCCGCACTCGTCAGAGGTCCGTCCGAGCCCGGGATCAGGGGCAGTCCCAGCGCTGCCACGGTCTGCTTGGCGATCACCTTGTCGCCCATCGCACGGATATGCTCCGGCGAGGGGCCGATGAAGGTCAGGCCATGCTCCTCGACGATCGAGGCAAAATCGGCATTCTCGCTCAGGAAGCCGATGCCGGGATGGATGGCGTCGGCGCGCGTGACGGTCGCGGCACTGAGAATGGCGGCGATGTTCAGATAGCTCGCGCGGGCAGCGGGCGGGCCGATGCACACGCTCTCATCGGCGAAGCGGACATGCATGGCATCGGCATCGGCGGTGGAGTGCACCGCCACCGTCGACAGCCCCATCTCCCGGCATGCCCGATGAATCCGCAGCGCGATCTCGCCGCGGTTGGCGATCAGGACCTTGTGGATGGTCATTCGATCAGCGCGAGGACTTCGCCGTATTCCACCGGCTGGGCGTCCTCGACCAGAACCGCCTTCACCGTGCCCGAGCGCGGCGCCTTGATCGGGTTCATGACCTTCATCGCCTCGATGATGAAAATGGTCTCGCCCTCACGCACCTGTGCCCCGACCGCCGCGAAGGGGGCAGCACCGGGTTCCGGCTGCAGATAGGCCGTGCCGACCATGGGCGAGATCACGGCCCCAGGGTGGTCGGCCGGATCGGGCGCTTCGGGAGCAGAGGGTGCCGAAGCCGGTGCCGGGCCAACGGCCGCGGGCGCCCCTGCGAAAACCTGCATGCCGCCGCGGGCCACGCGCAGCCGCTTGCCATCCTCCTCGACCTCGATCTCGGAGAGGCCGGTTTCGTCCATCAGGGCCGCAAGGCGGCGGATGGTATCGCCGTCGATGTCCATAAGCCCTGCCTCAGCTCCTCGCCAGATCGATGGGATCGTGAATCCTCAAGGTGAACCCTGAAGTCATGCGCTCAATTCTTCCCCGTTCATCACCAGCCGCGCCACCGCTTCAAGGGCCAGCTCATAGCCATGCGGGCCGAACCCGCTGATCTGACCCGCCGCCAACGGCGCGACATAGGAATGGTGCCGGAAGCTCTCACGGGCATGCGGTTTGGAGAGATGCACCTCGATGATGGGTATGGTCAAGAGCCTCAACGCGTCGTGCAGGGCAATCGAACTGTGGGTGAAGGCAGCCGCGTTCAGGATGAGGGCATCCGCCTCGCGCTCGGCCTGCTGCACCCAGCCGACAAGCTCGCCCTCGCTGTTCGTCTGCCGGAATTCTATGCTGAGACCCAGCCGCTGTGCCCGTTCGGCGCAGGAAGCCTCGATGGCGTCAAGGGTGGCATGGCCGTAGATCGAGGGCTCGCGCACCCCGAGCATGTTGAGGTTGGGCCCGTTGAGGATGAGAATCGAGGGTGGAGCGTCCATGCGCCTGCCGCGCGTTGCCGGAAAAGGGCGCGGGAACGCCGCCGGCCGGCGAATCCCCGCTTGCATGCGAGGCTTAGCGCATCGGACGCGTGGGCGAAAGCCCGAGGATCGCCGATGTTGGGACCGCGCTCAGCCGCCCTCGGCCGCCGCGGCCTGGGCGAAGGTCACGATCTGGTCGTACCCGATCGCGCCGGGGAACAGATTGTCGCCGATGATGAGCGCCGGCGTGCCACGAATGTTGAAGCTGCGGGCAAGCTCGCGGACCTCGCTGATATGCTGGGCGATGGCGGGGTCATCCATGTCGGCCTTGAGCTGCTCGACATCGAGGCCCACGCGGGTCGCGATCCGTTCCAGCGCTTCCATGTTCTTGCGGCCGTTGAAGCGCATCAGCGCATCATGGAATTCGGCATACATCCCCTGGCGATCCGCGGCGAGGGCCGCCCTGGCCGCCTGTTCGGAGGTCTCACTCAGGATCGGGAATTCCATGAACACGACGCGCAGCCCGGGGATTTCGTCCAGCGCGCGCTGCATGTCCGGCCACATCCGCTTGCAATAGCCGCATTCGTAATCGAAGAACTCGATCAGCGTGATCTCGGCATCGGCCGGGCCGATGCGCGGGTTGTCCGGATCGGCGATGATCGCAGGCTTCGCACTGGCGATGGCCGCGGCCGCCTCGGCTTCGGCGCGGGCCTGTTCGGCCGCCTGATGCGCCTCGATGGCCTCGAGCAACATGCCGGGGTTCCGCCTGATGGCCGCCTCGACCGCCGCATCGAAGGCCGCCTGGTCTGGGAAGACCAGCGGACCTTCCTCGGCACGGGCAGTGCCCTGCCCAACAACTGCCCAGAACAGCACCCCCAGAATGGCGGACGCCAACCAACGTGAACGGATCATGATCATCCCTCCCAAGGCGCCGTCGTGGGACGGTCGCCACATCTTCCCTTCATCGCCCTACCCTGCCCGAAGCGGGGGGCGCCCACAAGGCCGTCAGCGTTCGTTTTGCTCGGCATTACGGATGGCATTCAGGATATCCATCGCCTGAAACCAGTCCGGAGAACCCTGTTCGAGCTCCTGCAGGGCCGAATTTGCCTGAAAGCGCGCAAAGGGCAGCTGACGCAGCAGGAATGCTTCCTCGGCCAGGTGCAGGCGCATCCGGGCATCATCGCCATCGCGGCCATAGGCGGTCGCCATCAGCCGGTGCGCGCGGGGTGAGCGCGGTTCCTCGTCCAGCGCGACCTGGAGATGTTCGATCGCCTCGCCCTGGCGGGCCTCGTCATAGGTCTCAAGCAGCGCATGGGCGGTGGCGATGCGAATCAGCGCGCTGTCGCCTTCCAGCTCGACCGCACGGCGATAGGCCGGGATGGCCGCGTCGATCCGGCTGTTCTCGAACAGGATCTGGCCTTTCAGCTCATGAAAATACGGATTGTCGGGCTCCTCGGCGATCAGGGCCTCGAGCAGCTCCAGGGCCTCCTCGACCTCCGCGGTCCGGTACAGCGCGATGGCACGGGCATAGCGGGCATCGACTGACTCGTCGCGGGCGGAATAGGTCCTGAGCGCGAGCTGGGGCTTGAGATAGCCGGTCAGCTTCGCCCGCATCCGGCGAAAGTCGTCCTCGAAACCCGGGGGCAATTCGACATCGCTGTAGGGGGAGCGCTCGACCGCGGCCTGCAGGGCCACGATCCGGTCGCGGGTAAGCGGGTGGGTGCGCAGGTACTCGTCCTGCTGGCTGGCGGGAAGAAGCTCCTGCGCCTGCAGTTTCTCAAAGAAGCTGAGCAGGCCGGTCAACGGCAGCCGGGCTTCGTTCATGAAGCGGATCGCCGCCTGATCGGCGGCATTCTCCTGCCCGCGATTATAGGCCAGAAAGCTGCGTCGTGCGAATTCCTGCCCGCTGGTGATCACCGCCGCTCCGGCCTCGGCATCGCCCGCCCCGACGGCCACGGCCACACCCAGCAGGGTCGCCAGCACCGCCTGGATCGAGGCCGACTGGATGGCATCACCGGTCCGTGCAAGATGGCCGCCGGCGATATGGCCGGCCTCATGCGCGATGACCCCCATCACCTCCAGCGGGTTTTCGGCCGCCATCAGCAGGCCGGAATGAAAGAAGATGTTCTGCCCGCCGGCAACGAAGGCGTTGATGGCATCGCTGTCGACCAGAATGATCTCGACACTTTCCGGGTCGAGGGCCGCGCTGCGCAGGATCGGGTCGCTCATCCGGTGCAGGATCGCCTCGATCTCGGTATCGCGCAGCAGCCGGATCTCCTGGGCACCGGCTGTCGCCATCGACTGGCAGAACAGCACGAGCCCGACGAGCAGCCCGAACAGGGCGCGCATCGCCATCCTTGGCGCTGGGGAACGGGCGGTGATCAGGACAGGTCCTTTCTGCGGCTCGGCGCGACGGCTGCAGCGTGGCGCGCCGCGGTGGAGAGATTATGGCCAGCAGGGTCTGACCTGCAAATTTTTGCGCTCTCGCGCGCTCGGCAATCTGGTCGCCGATGTGATATGGGCGGGGAAAAGGACAAAGACATGCCTCCCACGATGCCCCTGCCCCGGCGCGATACCGCGCCCTGTTCCGAGATCGGGCCTGCCCGCGAAGCCGCGCCCTTCCGTGTTCTGGATATCCTGAACCAGGCGCGTGAGAAGGCCCGGGCCGGCCATGCGGTGCATCATCTGGCAGCCGGCCAGCCGACCGCACCGACCCCCGCGGCGGTGGTGGCTGCCGCCAAGGCGGCGCTCGACGACGATGCGCTGGGCTACACCGAAGCGCTGGGACGCCCCGAACTGCGCGCCGACATCGCCCGCCATTATGCCGAGCGCTATGGGGCCGATCTCTCGGCGGAGCAGATCGCCATCACCATCGGCTCCTCGGCCGGGTTCATCCTGGCCTTCCTCGCCCTGTTCAGACCGGGGGACCGGGTGGCGCTGGCGCGGCCGGGCTATCCAGCCTATCGCAACATCCTGAAGGCGCTGGATCTGGTCCCGGTCGAGATCGCCGGGCGCCCCGAAAACGGGTTCCAGCCGACGCCGCGCGATCTCGATGCCATCGACGGGCCCGTGCACGGCGTGATCGTGGCCAGCCCCTCCAACCCGACGGGTGCGATGCTGACGCCCGAGGCTCTCGATGCCCTGATCGGCTGGTGCGAGGCGCGCGGGTGCTGGCTCATTTCTGACGAGATCTATCACGGCATCAGCTATGGCGCCGTCACCGAGGCCACGGTCGCCGGCCGCAGCGAGAGGGCGCTCGTCGTCAACAGCTTTTCCAAATATTACGCCATGACCGGCTGGCGGATCGGCTGGCTGGTGCTGCCATCGCCGCTGGTGCGGGCGGTCGAGTGCCTCGCCCAGAGCCTGTTCATCGCCCCGCCCTCGCTCGCCCAGTCCGCTGCAGGGGCGGCCCTCGGCTGCCGGGAGGAACTCGACCGGCACGTCGCTCGCTATCGCGCCAATCGTGACCGGCTGCGTGCTACCCTGCAGCGTTGCGGGTTCACGCTCGCCGCACCACCCGATGGCGCGTTCTATCTCTACGCGGAGCTGGCACCCCACTGGCCCGATTCCGAGGATCTCGCCCGCACCATGCTGGCGAGCCACGGGCTGGCGGTCGTGCCCGGGATCGATTTCGACCCCGAGCGCGGGCACCGGCAGATCCGGCTCTCCTATGCCGGCTCGGAGGCCGAGATCACCGCCGCCTGCATGGCGCTTGAGGCATGGGCGGCCGTGGCGCGCTGATCAGCTGCCGCTGGCCATGTTCTTGATCCT
>CAZPBH010000066.1:0-9417 GCA_964584645.1 uncultured Rhodospirillales bacterium
AAACCGAGCAGGCTGACGATCTCGTAGCGCCCATCGATCTGCTCGCCGATGAGGACCGGTTCTCGATCCCGCCCTCGGAGACGGGCGCGATGGACCAGGGGGCGGGCCCTGATGAGGATGATGCGGCCGAGGAGGCCAACGAGGATGAGGAACTCCTCGAGGATGGCCTGACGGTGATCGAAGAGGGCGGCGACGAATAATCTGCCCCACCGCCATCGCGCAAAATCCGGGGACGCGGGCAGGAGGGCATGCAGGCCTGATGCCTGCGCGCCGCGGATGGGCCCATCCCGGTTCCGACCGTCTTCTGGCGTGCGCCAGCAGTCCCCTGCGATGATCCGGCAATACGAACTTGTCGAGAAGGTCCGGAGCTACGATCCGGATGCGGATGAGGCGCTTCTGAACCGCGCCTATGTCTACGCCATGAAGATGCATGGGTCGCAGACCCGCGCGTCGGGTGATCCCTATTTCAGCCATCCGCTCGAGGTGGCGGGCATCCTGACCGAGCTGAAGCTCGACGCGGGCTCGATCGTCACCGCCCTGCTGCACGACACCATCGAGGACACGCCCGCGACGCTGGAGGAGATCGAACGGCTGTTCGGGGCGGAGATCGCCCGGCTCGTCGACGGGGTCACCAAGCTCAGCCGGATCGAGATGCAGTCCGACCAGCACAAGCAGGCGGAGAATTTCCGCAAGCTCGTGCTTGCGATGAGCGAGGATATCCGCGTCCTTCTCGTCAAGCTGGCCGACCGTCTGCACAACATGCGCACCCTCGCCCCGGTCAAGAACCCGGACAAGCGCCGGCGGATCGCGCGCGAGACCCTCGACATCTATGCGCCGCTGGCGGAGCGCATCGGGGTTCATCAGCTCAAGAACGAGCTCGAGGATCTGGCCTTCGCCGAGCTGAACCCCGACGCCCGCGCCAGCATTCAGGCCCGGCTCGATTTCCTGAAGCGCGAGGGCGGCGATGTTGTTGGCCGGGTGCTGCGGGCCCTCGACACGGCGCTGAAGGAACAGGGCATCACGGCCCAGATTTCGGGCCGCGAGAAGACGCCCTATTCGGTCTGGCGCAAGATGCAGCACAAGAGTGTCGGGTTCGAGCAGCTGTCCGACATCATGGCGTTCCGTATCGTCGTGGACGATATTGGCCATTGTTATCAGGCGCTTGGCGTGATCCATGCGGCCTATGCGTTGGTGCCGGGTCGGTTCAAGGATTACATCTCCACGCCGAAGCCGAACGGCTATCGCAGCATCCACACCACCGTGCTGGGCCCTGAGAACCAGCGGATCGAGGTCCAGATCCGCACGCATGAGATGCATGAGGTGGCCGAATTCGGGGTCGCCGCACATTGGGCCTACAAGACGAACGGCGCGGGCGTTCCGGTCATCGATGGCAAGCAGTTCCGCTGGCTGCGCGAGCTGCTGGACATCCTTGAACATGCGGGCAAGCCCGAGGAGTTCCTTGAGCACACCAAGCTCGAACTCTATTCCGATCAGGTCTTCTGCTTCACGCCGAAAGGGGATCTGATCGCGCTGCCACGCGGCGCGACCCCGGTCGATTTCGCCTATGCGGTGCACAGCCAGGTTGGCGACACCTGCGTCGGGGCCAAGGTCAACGGGCGGATGACGCCCCTGAACTCGGCGCTGCACAATGGCGATCAGGTCGAGATCATCCGCTCGAAGAACCAGACGCCCAGCCCGACCTGGGAACGCTTCGTGGTCTCGGGCAAGGCGCGGGCTCGTATCCGCCGGTTCATCCGCCTGCGTGCCCGCGACGAATATATCGGGCTGGGCCGGCAGATCCTGCAGAAGATCTTTCGCCAGGAGGGCTATGATTTCACCGAGAAGGCCGTCCATGGCGCGCTGGCCCGGCTGAAGGCGGAGCATGTGGACGATGTGCTGGCCGATCTCGGCTCGGGCGTGCGGCAGGCCCGCGACGTCTTCCAGGCGATCTTTCCCGGTCATCGCTGGGCGCATGAGCGCGAGCGCGCCGAGGCGAAGGTGGTGCCGCTGGCGCGACCGGCGCCCAAGCGCAAGGGCAAGGACCGTCCGATCCCCATCAAGGGTCTTATCCCGGGCATGGCGGTCCATTTCGCCCGGTGTTGCCATCCCGTACCCGGCGACCGGATCGTGGGCATCGTGACGACCGGCAAGGGGGTCACCATCCACACCATCGACTGCGAGACGCTGGAGTGCTTTCAGGACACGCCCGAGCGCTGGATCGACGTCGCCTGGGAGGATGAATCCGGCGATGAGCGGGAGAGCTTCACCGGCCGGATCCATGTGGTCATCGCCAATGAGCCCGGCAGCCTCGGCACGCTTTCCACGGTGATCGGCAAGAACAGCGGCAACATCACCAATCTGCGCGTCAGCAGCCGCACCACCGATTTCGGGCACATGATGCTGGACATCACGGTCCATGATATCCGCCACCTGTCCAACATCATGGCCGCACTCCGGGCGACGCCGGCGATCAGCTCGGTCGAGCGGGCTAGAGGCCGGTGAGCGCCCCCCCAAGCCGTCCGCAAACCCGGCTGAGTGTCAACGTCAACAAGGTGGCGCTGCTGCGCAACCAGCGCGATATCGGCTATCCCGACCCGCTCGAGGCGGCCCGCACCGTGCTGGAAGCAGGAGCGGATGGCATCACGATCCATCCTCGCCCCGATGAACGCCATATCCGCCTGGACGATGTGCGTCCTCTCGCCCGGCTGGTGCAGGGTTTCGACGGCGCGGAATTCAACATCGAGGGCAATCCGTTCGAGCCGGTCTGGCTTGACCTGGTGCTTGAGGTGCGGCCGCATCAGGCGACCCTCGTCCCCGATGCGCCCGATGCCCGCACCTCCGATCAGGGCTGGGATTTCGACCGTCGGGGGGAGGAGCTCCGGCCGATCGTGGCCCGGCTGAAAGAAGCCGGCATCCGGGTCTCGCTCTTCATCGATGCCGAGCCGGACGCGGCTGCAGGGGCCCTTGCCTGCGCGGCCGACCGGGTGGAGATCTATACCGGCCCCTATGCCATGGCCGCGGACGGGGACCGCCCCCGTCTGCGCGACCGGATCGCGCTCGCTGTCGAGCAGGCCCGGGCGGCGGGGCTCGGGGTCAATGCCGGCCATGATTTGAACCTCGACAATCTGCGCCCGCTGATCGCCGCGACCGGGCCGCTGAACGAGGTTTCCATCGGCCATGCCCTGACGGCCGACGCGCTGTGGCATGGCTGGGCCCGCACCATTACGCTTTATCGCGAGGCCCTGCTGGCCGGAGAGACGGTATGATCGTCGGTATTGGCAGCGATCTCTGCGATATCGGCAGGATCGAACGCACGCTCGCCCGTTTCGGTGACCGCTTTCGGGCGCGCTGCTTCACCGAGCGCGAGCGCGCCCGCGCCGCCCGCCGGCCCGGCGAAGCGGACACACTGGCCAAGCGATTCGCGGCCAAGGAGGCCTGCGCCAAGGCTCTTGGCACCGGCTTGCGGGCCGGGGTCTTCTGGCGCGATATGGGGGTGGTCAACCTGCCTTCAGGCCAGCCGACCCTGGCCCTGACAGGCGGGGCGGCCGCGCGGCTTGAGCGGCTTGTGCCGCCGGGCTATGTTCCCCGCATCCATCTGACGATGACGGACGAGCCGCCCACGGCTCTGGCCTTCGTCGTCATCGAGGCGATTGCGGCCCAGCCGGACGCACGGCCTTGAGGTGGGATGCGGCCCATCCGGATTTGAATTCCGGCCGGTCGTACCGCATGTTGCCCCGCTGTCGCCCTCGCGCGCCGTTTTCTGTGATCCTGCCTGTCGTGAAGCCCACCGCCTTGACGTTATTCTCCCATCCCCGGCC
The DNA here is from genome assembly GCA_964584645.1 of uncultured Rhodospirillales bacterium. GTDB lineage: Bacteria > Pseudomonadota > Alphaproteobacteria > CAZPBH01 > CAZPBH01 > CAZPBH01. The sequence continues at coordinate 3,819 of CAZPBH010000066.1, forward strand.
GGTGTGCCCATGACCGAACCCGAGAAGGGCATGAAGGGCGCCGAGCAGGAAGACGACCCCGGCCGTGAGAACACATTGGTGGAAACGATCAAGACCGTCGTCTATGCGGTCCTGATCGCGCTCGTCATCCGTACCTTCGCCTTCGAGCCGTTCAACATCCCCTCGGGCTCGATGATCCCGAACCTGCTGGTCGGCGATTATCTGTTCGTCTCCAAATATGCCTATGGCTACAGCCAGTATTCGGCGGGTCTGGGCGGTTTCGACATCATCGACGGGCGCCTGTTCTATCGCGAGCCCGAACGCGGGGACATCGCCGTGTTCAAGCTGCCGCGCGACAATCGCTCCGACTATATCAAGCGGATCGTGGCGGTGGCCGGCGACCGGGTGCAGGTGACCGATGGCATCCTCTACCTTAACGGCGAGGCGGTCGAGCGGGAGCGGGTGGCGGATTACGAGTTCGTCGAACGCAGCGGGCGCAGCCGGATGGTGCCCCGCTATATCGAGACCCTCCCCAACGGCCGGCGCTATGCGGTTCTGGATGATCGCGGCAACGCTGCCCTCGACAATACCGAGCTCTTCACCGTACCGCCGGGCCATGTTTTTGCCATGGGCGACAACCGAGACAACTCGCTCGACAGCCGGGCGATGCGCGAGGTGGGCTTCATTCCGGTGGAGAACCTCGTTGGCCGGGCCGAGATCATCTTCTTCTCCATCGACAGCGCCGCCGCCGGACGCAACCTCTGGGACGGGCCGTTCGGCCTGCGGTTGGGCCGTTTCTTCGACCTGCTGGGATCGCGGTCTGATCCGGCGCCCGGGGAGGACGTTTGAGCGGCATGAGCGCCTCGCAGCGCCTGCCGGCCGGGGACGCCATCGCCCATGCCGAAGCCTGTATCAACCACAGCTTCGCCGACAGGGCCCTGCTGCTGGAGGCCCTGACCCATACCTCGCTCGGTCCCGGAGATCGCGAGCGTGAACCCTTCGGCTATCAGCGCCTCGAATTTCTGGGGGACCGCGTGCTGGGCCTCATCGTGGCCGAGTTGCTGCTTGATCGCTTTCCCCATGAGGGCGAGGGGCCCATCGCCAAGCGGCATGCGGCCCTTGTGCAGCGCGCCACCCTCGCTGATGTTGCAACAGAGATCGACCTCGCCGCCGCGATCCAGATGTCGCGCGGGGAGGAACAGGCCGGAGGGCGCGCCAACCCCTCGCTGCTCGCCGACGTGGCGGAGGCCGTGATCGGGGCGCTCTATCTCGATGCCGGGCTCGAAGCCGCCCGGCGCTTTGTTCTCGCCCATTGGGCGCCGCTTGCCGAGCGCGATACCGGCCCCCCGCAGGACCCCAAGACACAGCTTCAGGAATGGGCGCAGGCGCGCGGGCTGGGCCTGCCGGTCTATGAACTGGCGGACCGTTCGGGACCTTCTCATGATCCCCTCTTCGTGATCCGTGTGTCCGTCGACGGTCGCATGGCCGAGGGGCGTGCCGGCGCCAAGCGCATGGCCGAGAAGGAGGCCGCTTCTGCCCTTCTGGACCGGATCGGGCAGGAAGATGATGGCTGAGACACGCTGCGGCCTTGCCGCCCTCATCGGCGCGCCCAATGCCGGCAAGTCGACGCTCATCAACCGCCTCGTCGGCCAGAAGGTCGCCATCGTCAGCCGCAAGGTCCAGACGACCCGGACCCGTATTCTTGGCATCGCCACGATCGACGCGGCGCAGATCGTCTATATCGACACGCCGGGCATCTTCCGCCCGAAGAAGACCCTCGAGCGCGCCATGGTCGGGGCGGCGTGGACCGGGGCGACCGATGCCGATGTGACGATCCTGCTGGTCGATGCCAGCCGGCCCGCCACAGCGCCCGAGCTGGAGCCGGTGCTGGAAGAGCTGATCCGCCGGCGCGAGGGGGGCAGCACCGCAGAGGGCAGGGGCGCGCAGGTGTTCCTTGCCCTGAACAAGATCGACCAGATACGCCGCGAGACCCTGCCGCCGCTCGCTGCCGCGCTCAACGCGCGCTACCCCTTCGATGCCACCTTCATGATCGCCGGGCTCAACGGCGATGGTGTGGCCGATCTGGAACGGGCGGTCATCGCGGCGATGCCTGCGGGCCCCTGGCTCTATCCCGAGGACCAGATCGTCGATCTGCCCTCCCGGCTGATGGCAGCGGAATGCACGCGCGAGCAGATCTTCAACCTGCTGCATGACGAGCTGCCCTATGAGACGGCTGTCGAGACCGACCAGTGGAAGCGCCGCAAGGATGGCAGCCTCGCCGTCGGCCAGACCATCCATGTCCGTCGCGACGGGCAGAAGGCGATCCTGCTCGGCAAGGGCGGGCAGCGGATCAAGCAGATCGGGATGCAGGCGCGCGCCGAGATGGAGGAGCTGTTCGGCCTGCGGATTCATCTGAACCTTTTTGTGAAGGTACGGCCGGACTGGCCTGAAAAAGCAGAGATGTATGCGCTGCAGGGGCTCGAGTTTCCGGGCCGTGAGGACAGCTAGGCCCGATGGAATGGACCGATGAGGCGGTGGTGCTCAGCGCGCGCTCGCATGGCGAGGGCGGGGCCATCGTGCAGCTGCTGACCGCCGAACGGGGCCGCCATGCCGGGCTCGTGCAGGGAAGCCGCAAGCTGGCTCCGCTGCTGCAGCCCGGGATGCAGGTGCGGGCGAGCTGGCGGGCACGGCTGGCCGAACATCTGGGCCGCCTGAGCCTCGAGCCGCTGGGGAGCCTGCCGGGCGGGCTGTTTGACGATCCGGCCCGCCTTGCCGCGGTGCAGGCGGCCTGTGCGCTGTGCGAGATCCTGCCCGAGCGCGCGCCGCAGCCGGCCATTCATGCGGGCCTCGTCAGCTGGCTCGGCCTGCTCGACAATCCCTATTGGGCGGCGGCCTATATCCGCTTCGAGCTTGGGCTGCTGGCGGCCCTGGGTTTCGGGCTCGACCTGCAACGCTGCGGGGCCTCGGGCGCCAACGACCAGCTGACCCATGTCAGCCCGCGCACGGGCCGGGCCGTTTCGCGCTCGGCTGCGGAGCCCTATCTCGACCGCCTGCTGCCGCTACCGGGCTTTCTGGTCGGGCGGGGCGCGCCGGATGCGGCTGATCTTGCCGACGGGCTCGACCTGACGGGGCATTTTCTGGCCCGCTGGGTCTATGGAGCCGCCGACCGCGACCTGCCGGCGGCCCGCCATCGTCTGGGCGAGCGGATGCGCCGGGACGCGCATCGGAAGCCGGCATCTGCTAGGCTTGCGGACGATTCGACCCCCTCCAACGAGACTGGCTGAACCCCATGGCCGAGGACGACACGGGCGCCGCGCCGGACGAGCCGGGCGGCATCATCGAAGGCTCTTTCGTCGAGATCCTGCAGGAAAAATATCTCGCCTACGCCCTCTCGACGATCGTCAGCCGGTCGCTGCCCGATGTGCGCGACGGGCTCAAGCCGGTGCACCGGCGGCTGCTTTATGCAATGCGCCAATTGCAGCTGAACCCGGAGGGCCAGCCAAAGAAGAGTGCACGCATCGTCGGCGATGTCATCGGACGCTATCACCCCCATGGCGATACGGCCGTCTATGACGCGCTGGTGCGGCTCGCCCAGGATTTCTCCAGCCGCTATCCGCTGGTCTACGGCCAGGGCAATTTCGGCAATATCGACGGCGATAACGCCGCCGCCATGCGCTACACCGAAGCCCGGCTGACGAGCGTGGCCTCCGCCCTGCTGGAGGGCATCAACGAGGATGCCGTCGATTTCCGCCCCACCTATGACGGGGATGGCGAGGAGCCGGAGGTGCTGCCCGCGGCCTTCCCGAACCTGCTGGCCAATGGCGCCTCGGGCATCGCGGTCGGGATGGCGACCAATATCCCGCCCCATCATGCGGGCGAGCTGTGCAGGGCCTTGCGGGCGTTGATCAAGAAACCCTCGCTGAGCCTTGAAGATCTTGTGGATCTGGTGCCCGGCCCGGACTTCCCGACCGGCGGCCTGCTGGTCGAGGACAGGGCCGCCATTGCCCAGGCCTACGCCACCGGCCGTGGCGGGTTCCGGGTTCGGGCGCGCTGGGTGCAGGAGATGCAGAAGGGTGGCACCTGGCAGATCGCGATCACCGAGATCCCCTATCAGGTCCAGAAGGCCCGGCTGATCGAGCGCATCGCCCAGCTTATCACCGAACGCAAGCTGCCGCTTCTGGATGACGTCCGCGACGAATCGGCCGAGGATGTCCGCATCGTGCTGGTCCCGCGCGCCCGCACCGTCGATCCGGCCGTGCTGATGGAGAGCCTGTTCAGGAATACCGAGCTGGAGAGCCGGTTCAGCCTCAACATGAATGTGCTGGATCGCGGGTTGACGCCCAAGGTGATGGGGCTGCGCGAGGTCCTGCAGGCCTTTCTCGACCACCGCCATGAGGTGCTGGAGCGGCGCTCGCGCCATCGCCTCGGCGTCATCGAGGCACGGCTGGAAATCCTCGAAGGGCTGCTCGTCGCCTATCTGAACCTTGATGAGGTGATCCGCATCATCCGCGAGGAGGACGAACCCAAGAAGGTCATGATCGCCCGGTTCGACCTTTCCGACCGGCAGGCGGAGGCCATCCTCTCCATGCAGCTGCGCTCGCTGCGCAAGCTGGAAGAGATGAAGATCCGCAAGGAATATGAGGACCTTACAGCCGAACATGCCGATCTGACCGACCTTCTGGGCAATGAGAAACGCCGCTGGAAGGTCATCGACCGCGAGATCGCCGACATGGAACGCAAGTTCGGCGATACCAGCCCGTTCGGTCCGCGCCGGACCGAGATCGCCGGGCCGCCCGCCGCCATCTCCACCGATATCGAAGCCTTTGTCGAGCGCGAGCCGATCACGGTGCTGCTGAGCGAAAAGGGCTGGATCCGTGCCGTCAAGGGCCATAATCAGGACCTTGCCGCGGCCCGCTACAAGGAAGGCGACGGGCCGGCCTTCGCGCTTGAGGCGTGGACGACCGACCGTATCATCCTCGTGGCCGATCAGGGCCGGGCCTTCACCCTCGCCGGCGACCGGCTGCCGGGCGGGCGGGGCTTTGGCGAGCCGGTCGGCCTGATGGCGGAGCTTGGCACCGCCCAGATCATCCGGCTGCTGCGCCATGAGGAGGAAGCGCGCTATGTGATCGCCTCCACCGACGGGCGGGGCTTCATCATCGCCAGCGCCGACCTGCTGTCCGAGCGCAAGGCCGGCAAGCAGGTGATGAACCCGGCCGAGGGCGCCCTCGTCGCCGGGCTGTGGCGGGCCGAGGGCGACCACATCGCCGTGATCGGCACCAACCGCAAGATGCTGGTCTTTAGCCGCGAAGAGCTGCCCGAGATGGCGAAGGGCCGGGGCGTCATCCTGCAGAAGTACAAGCAGGCCGGGCTGTCCGATCTGACAGTGTTCAGGCTTGAGGAGGGGCTGAGCTGGCAATTGGGCGAGCGTACGCGCAGCGAGACCGATCTGAGGCCGTGGATCGGCAAGCGCGCCTCTTCGGGCCGCCTGCCGCCCGTCGGCTTCCCGAAAAGCAACAGGTTTTCTGGCTGATAAAAGAGGGTCTTGAACGATGGAGCTGTGGGGGCGTGCGAACTCGATCAATGTCCAGAAGGTGCTCTGGGCCCTCGACAAGCTGGGCCT
>CAZPBH010000067.1:0-3288 GCA_964584645.1 uncultured Rhodospirillales bacterium
GGCCAGCTTGGTCTCGAACCCCCCGCGGGCGGCCCACAGCGCGAGGTAGCGCCAGGGCGACCGGGCTGGCAGGGCGAGCGTGCCGCTGTCGAAGCTCATCTGGGACGCCTGCCTGTCATGGGGATTCTGGATAGAGGAACCGTGCCGTTTCTGCAACAGTTGGCGCGGCCAACCGTGCCGATCCGGTCACGGGCGAGGTTCAGGAGCCCGCCCCCCTGCGGCTGGATCGCTCCATGCCCAGATCGCGCAGCTTCTTGCGCAGGGTGTTGCGGTTGAGGCCCAGCAAACTCGCCGCCCGAAGTTGATTGCCGCGCGTCGCCGCCAGCGCGCGGGCGAGCATCGGGCGCTCGACCTCGACAAGGATGCGCTGATAGAGCCCCGGTGGCGGAAGCTCGTCGCCATGGGCGCTGAAATAGGCCTCGAGATGCGCCTCGATGCTCTCCGAGAGCGAGCCCCGCGCCGCATGCGCCGACAGGCCGGCGAGATCGTGGACGACGGGCGCGGTGCGCCGGAACTCGGCCGCGATGTCGGCAGCACTGGCCTTCCGGCCGTCAAGGCGATGGCGCAGGCGCCGGCACAGCTGTTTCAGCTCCCGCAGGTTGCCCGGCCAGTCATGGCTGATCAGTTCGGCCATGGCGGATTCGTCCAGAGCCAGTTCCGGAACATCGGCCATCGGCTCCTCACCGAAGAAGCGCACCAGCACGGGAATGTCCTCGCGCCTTTCGGCCAGGGCCGGCACATGGACGAGATTGACCTCGAGCTGCAGGCGCAGATCGTCACGAAAATCCGGCACGGTCGCCAGATCGGCGCGCGCTGTGGTGATCAGGCGCACGGCCGTCTCGGGATCGCCCTCGGCCGAGAGCCGGCGCATCAGCAGGCGTTGCCCTGCCTCCGTCAGGGCCGGCACCTCGCGCAGCACGAGCGTGCCGCCGCGCGCGCGCGACCACGCACTCTCCGGCTCATCTGTCAGAAGGCGCTCGTGATCGGCGCTGACGAAGGTGGTGAGATCGACGATGATGAGCGGCCCATGGCGGCCTGACCGGGTAGGGATCGAGCGCGCCAGCCGGGTCTTGCCTACCCCGAGCGGACCGGTGATGAGGATGGGGTGCGTGTCACGGGCAGCCCGGTCGAGCAGACGGCTGACCTCCTGCATGGTCGCCGTTACCGGCAGCGAGCGCCCGCCATCGCCCGCAGCGGGCACGGAATTCGACGCGGGGTCGGCTGCCCCGGCGACGGGCAGCAGGATGTTAAAGGCTGCCTCGAAGCTTGGCCAGACCGCGATCCCATCCGGCATGGCGCGGGCCGGGCTGCGCCCGATCAGGCCGAGGCGCAGATCCGGGCGGCGTTGGGCGATCCGTTCGAGCAGGGGCAGTGCGGGCGAATCCGGCAGATTCGCCTCGACCAGGGCCACCTCGCCCTCCCCCGCGCTGATCCAGTGCCAGAGGGTGGCCGCACTGCCGGTCGTATCGATCTTCATGCCCCCCCGGGTAAATTCGCCCGCCCAATGGCGGCGGCGGGAGGGATCGCCGCTGGCGATCAGCAGATGGGTCATGATGGACCTGTCCCTTTTCAGCCGGCCATGGGCAGCCAGATCTCGACGACACGTCGGTCGCCATCGATGCTTTGGGCAATTGCGCCTTCCTGGACGCCGACAAGTCGGGCGGCACAGGCAAGACCGACCGGAATCCGGTGCGGCTCCGCGCCCGGCCCCAGCGTCCAGCGCCATGCGACCATCACCGGGTGAGGGTAAAGGGGCTCTCCCAGACGCCGGGTGACATGCGCCGGGCGAAAGCTGGTCTCCACACTCATCGCCGCGCGCGCGCCCTGGTTCGAGATCATCAGCCTGCCGAGCTCATGGGCAGCAGCATCGGCAACGGCCTCGAGTGCGGAGCGGATCAGGGCCCTATCGGCGAGAACCGGCGGCAGCGAGGGGTCGAAACGCTCCTGACGGGACCAGTTGCCACCGACAGCAGCCAGTCTTGTGGCGATGACCTCGTCCAGGATCTCGTGAAGGTTAACGGCCACGCGCTTCGGAGGCGTATCGGAATCCGGCAAGGGGTCGGTGCGCAGGCGCGCCAGCTCCGTACCCAGCCGTTCAAGCTCACCCTCGGCAACGCGCACCAGATCGCGGGCCCGGTCGGTGTCGACCGCCTCGCGCAGACCGTGCAGCGACCCGCCCGCACCCAGCACCAGCGGCTCCAGCAGGCGCGCCGTGTCGCGCGCCATCGCCTGGACCGCCTCGCCCGCGGCCTGAAGGGCACGCATGTCGGCAGCCAGACGATCGGGCAGAAGATCGCGCAGCATCACCACCACATGGCCGTCGCGATCGCCGAGCGGGATGGCGGCGACGGCCGGCAGACCCGGCACCGCCAGCCCGTTGCGGGACCTGCCATCATCGCGCAGCGGCACACCATCACGCCGCGCGCGATCGACGAGAAGCACAACCCCCTCGCGCCCGGGCAGACCGGCAGGCAGCGGCTTCCCGCTTCGCAGGCTGGGAACGCTCTCATAGGCAGCAGCGTTGGCGCGCACCACATCCCCGGTGCCGTTGAGGACGATCACAGGATCGAGCAGCGATTCGAGGATCAGACCTTCCGAAGGCATGCTGTGCGCGTTACCTGAACGTTCGGAGGGGATGATGAGACGCACTCCTGCCCGCATGGACCGGGTTTCCGCCAGCCAATTCTGAACGGGGCCCGGTCGTGTTTGCCTAATTTATCAGCAGCTGATGTATATGCGCTCATGATTTGTGCAACAGCGATCGCCCCTCACAGGACAAAACGGCCATGCGCGTCGACGCGCTGATCGTTGCCGGCGGCACGGGGACCCGCTTCGGGGCCGATCTCCCCAAGCAGCTCGTTCCCATTGCCGGCAGACCCCTGCTCGCCTGGACGGCTGGGGCTCTCTGCGGGTCGAGCGCGGTGGATCGGATTCTGATCGCCCATGCGCCCGATCTGGGCAGCGAGATCCGCGCCGCCCTGGGATCGATGGCGGAAAGGGTGGGGCTCTTGGCGAGCGCGGGTGCGACCCGGCATGCGACCGTGCGGGCCAGCCTTGAGGCGATGGCAGCCGACCCGCCCGGCCTTGTTCTGGTCCACGACGCAGCCCGGCCCCTTGTCCCGCCCGAGATGCTGAACCTTCTTCTGGTGGCCCTCAGAGGGGCTGATGCCGCGATCCCGGCCCTGCCTTTGGCCGATGCCCTCTGGGCCGTCGATGACGATCTGAACGCGACCGCGCCGCGCCCACGTGAGGGGCTCTGGCGTGCGGTGACGCCCCAGGCCTTCCGCT
>CAZPBH010000067.1:3298-4117 GCA_964584645.1 uncultured Rhodospirillales bacterium
CGCTTTTCTGCCCTCCTTGAAGCCTACCGGGCCTATGGAGAGGGCGCGGCCGCCGATGACGCGGCCGTGATGCGGGAGGCAGGACATGCCGTGCGGGTCGTGCGCGCCGACCCGCGCATGGTCAAGCTGACCCATGCGGAGGATGAATTGCTGATCGCAACCCTGCTGGAAAGGGATCGGCAGATGCGCACCGGGACTGGCTACGATGTCCACCGGCTGGAGCCCGGCGACGGGGTCCGGCTTTGCGGTGTGACGATCCCCTGTGATCTCCGCCTTGTCGGCCATTCCGATGCCGATGTCGCCCTGCACGCGGCGGTGGATGCGATACTGGGCGCCTTGGGCGAGGGTGATATCGGGAGCCACTTTCCGCCCTCCGACCCGCAATGGAGGGGCGCCGACAGCGCGCTTTTCCTGCGGCACGCGATGGCGCTGGTGCAGGCCCGCGGGGGCGTGCTCGATCATCTCGACCTGACCATCATCGCCGAGAGGCCAAGAATTGCCCCCCATCGGGAGGTGATGCGCGCTCGGCTGGCGGAGCTGGCCGAGCGGCCCCTCACCTCGATTTCGGTCAAGGCCACCACGACCGAGGGGCTGGGCTTTACCGGCAGGGGTGAAGGGATCGCGGTGCAGGCCCTCGCCACGCTGAGCCTTCCCCGGGCGGATTTCGGGTCATGATGACGAGGGAACAGATCAGGCTTTCCGGCCTGATGATCGAGGCCCTTGGGAACAAGGGATGGAAGCTCGCGACGGCAGAATCCTGCACCGGTGGGCTGATTTCAGCCGGCCTCACCTCGATTCCAGGTTCCTCGGCAGGCTTTG
>CAZPBH010000067.1:4127-9398 GCA_964584645.1 uncultured Rhodospirillales bacterium
GACCTATTCGAACGAGGCCAAGGCGGAGATGCTGGGTGTGGCGCCCGATCTCATCGCCCGCCATGGCGCGGTGAGCCCCGAGGTTGCGGGCGCGATGGTGGCCGGCGCCCTCACCCATGCGCGGGCTGATATCGCGATTTCGGTGACCGGCATTGCCGGGCCGGGAGGCGGCAGTGAGGTGAAGCCGGTCGGGCTCGTCTTCATCGGCTGTGGGCTGCGCGGAGAAGCGCCCCTCATCGAGCGTCACCTGTTCGCTGGCGACCGCGACGAAATCCGATCAGCATCCGCAATCGCGGCCCTTGAAATGGCCCTGGCAGCGCTGCAGGCCTGAGGCAGGTTGCGTCTGGATCGAGTTCTGTCTGATCAAGGTCTGCTCTAGGCCCGACCGCCAGCCGGCACGCCCTCCTCGGCCGAGGTCCCGGCATAAAGCGCATCGGCTCGTGCCACGAAAGCACCCACCATGCGCTTGACGATCTCGTCAAAGAAAAGCGAGGCGAGCCGGCCGAACAGCTTCGACTTGAATTCGAAATTCACCTGAAAGTCGATCACACACCCCGTCTCTGCCGGTTCGAAACGCCAGACATTCGACAGGTTTTCAAGCGGTCCGCTGACATAATCGACCGTAATAACAAGATTTTCCGGATCGAGATTGACCCTGGAGGTAAACTTTTCGCGGATCATCCTGTAGCCGACCAGCAGATCGGCCCAGAAAACGCTGCCCTCACGACGCTGGACGCGGGCACCGGTACACCAGGGCAGGAATTCCGGATAGCGCTCCACATCGGCGACCATGTCGAACATGGCCTGCGCCGGATAGGGCATCGCGCGCCGCTCTGCATGCGCCAGCTGACCGGCCATCGCTCACCTCCGTGGTTCAGGCCGCGCGGGATGCGAGCTGCTTGTCGCGGGCCGCGCGCAGGCGCTGGAAATCATCGCCCGCATGATAGCTCGACCGTGTCATCGGCGAGGCCGAGACCATCAGGAACCCCTTCGCCCGGGCGGTCCGTTCCAGCCGCGCGAAATCCTCGGGGCTGACGAAACGGTCGACGGCGGCATGTTTGCGGGTCGGCTGCAGATACTGCCCGATGGTCAGGAAATCGACATCGGCCGCCCGCAGATCGTCCATCACCTGGAAGATTTCCTCATCCGTCTCACCCAGCCCGACCATGATGCCGGATTTGGTGAAGATCGAGGGATCACGCAGCTTCACCTCGTGCAGCAGACGCAGCGAGGTGTAATAGCGCGCGCCCGGCCGGATCGGCTGATAAAGCCGGGGCACGGTTTCCAGATTGTGGTTGAACACATCCGGACGCGCCCCGGCGATGATGTCGGTGGCGTGTGGGCGGCCCTTGAAGTCGGGTGTGAGGATCTCGACCGTCGTGCCTGGCGCCTGCTCCCGGATCTTGGCGATCACGGCGGCGAAATGCCCGGCCCCGCCATCCTCGAGATCATCGCGGTCCACACTCGTGATCACGACATGGTTGAGCCCCAGATCCCGCACCCCGGCGGCGACGCGCAGAGGCTCATAGGGGTCGAGGGTGTCGGGCTTGCCGGTTGCGACATTGCAGAACGCGCAGGCCCGCGTGCAGGTCTCCCCCATGATCATGAAGGTGGCGTGCTTCTTCTGCCAGCATTCGCCGATATTGGGGCAGCCCGCCTCCTGACAGACGGTGGCCAGTCCCAGCCCCTCGACGACCTGGCGGGTCTCGTTGAAGACCTCGCCACCGGGTGCCTTGACCCGGATCCAGGCCGGCTTGCGCGGGCTGGGATTGTCCGGGCGATGCGCCTTTTCGGGGTGACGGACCCTGGGGCGCGACGTGTCCTGAATCGTGCTCATGCCCAGCAACATTGCAGCGTGGCGCCCGAAATCAAAGAGGCTCGGGTCCGGGTTGCGCGCGGCTCAGATGTGCAGGACCCGTCCATAGGCGTCCAGCACGGCCTCCCCCATCGCCTCCGACAGGGTGGGATGGGGGAAGATCGTGGCCATCAGCTCGGCCTCGGTGGTCTCCAGATTGCGCGCGATGGTGTAGCCCTGGATCAGCTCGGTCACATCGGGGCCGATCATGTGGGCCCCCAGCAACTCGCCGGTCTTCTGGTCGAAGATCGTCTTGACCAGCCCCTCGGGCTCACCCAGCGCAATCGCCTTGCCATTGGCATGGAGGGGAAAGCGCCCCACGCGGATCTCGTGTCCGGCCGCCTTCGCCTTCGCCTCGCTCAGCCCGATGGAGGCCACCTGCGGGCGGCAATAGGTGCAGCCCGGCACGCTGGCAGGGTCGATGCGTACCCCATGATCCTGCCCGGCAAGGGCCTCCACACAGATGATGCCCTCATGGCTCGCCTTATGGGCCAGCCAGGGGGCGCCCACCACATCGCCGATGGCGTAGATGCCCTTCTCGCCGGTGCGCAGGACCGCATCCACCTCGATATGGCCGCGCTCGACCTTCACGCCCTTCACGGTGTCGAGCCCGATACCCTCGACATTGCCCGCGATCCCGACGGCGAGAATGAGCTTTTCGGCCTTGAGTGTCTCGGTCGTGCCATCGGGCAGGCTCGCCTCGGCACTCACGCCCGATCTACCGGTCCTGACCTTGTCGAGTTTCGTCTCGGTCAGGATGCGCATGCCCTGCGCTTCGAACGTCTTGTGCGCGAAGCGGCTGATCTCCTCATCCTCGGCCGGCAGGATACGGTCCACGAGTTCGACCACCGTCACCTCGGCCCCCATGGCGCGATAGAAGCTGGCGAATTCGATGCCGATGGCGCCCGAGCCGACGACGATCAGGCTCTTCGGCATGGCCTCGGGCACCATCGCCTCGCGATAGGTCCAGATGTGCTTGCCGTCCGGCTCGATGCCCGGCAGCGTGCGGGCGCGTGCACCGCTGGCGATGATGATGTGCGGGGCTTCCAGCGTCGTCGAGCCGGCCTCGCCCTCGACCCTCAGCTTGCCGGGGCCGTCGAGCCGACCATGGCCGCGGATGACGGTGATCCGGTTCTTCTTCATCAGGTGCTGGATGCCGCGGGAGAGCTGATCGGCCACCTTGCGCGAGCGCTTGACGACCGCCTGCATGTCGAAGCTGACCTCGCCCAGCTTGAACCCGAAATCACCGGCATGGTCGAAGATGTGCTTGATCTCGGCGGTGCGCAGCAGCGCCTTGGTCGGAATGCAGCCCCAGTTCAGGCACACCCCGCCCAGGCTTTCCCGTTCCACTACAGCCGTCTTCATGCCGAGCTGGGCGGCCCGGATTGCCGCGACATAGCCGCCAGGCCCGGAGCCCAGCACGATGAGATCGTAGGTCTCGGCCATCGCTAGAGCAGCATCCGGCCCGGTTCCTCGAGCAGGTCCCGGACGGTGTTGAGGAAAATCGCTCCGACCGCACCGTCGATGGTGCGATGGTCGCAGGTCATGGTGAGGCTGGTGAAGTTCGCGACCCCGATCTCGCCGTTCTCGACGACCGCGCGCTCCTCGCCAGCACCCACCGCGATGATGCCCGATTGCGGCGGGTTCAGGATGGCCGTGAACTGTCGGATGCCGAACATGCCGAGATTGGAGATCGAGAAGGTCCCGCCCTGATAGTCCTGTGGCTTCAGCTTGCCCTCGCGCGCCTTGCCGGCGAGATCGCGGGCTTCCGCAGCGATGGCCGCGAGCCCCTTGCGGTCCGCCTCCCGGATGATGGGGGTAATCAGCCCCATCTCGGTCGCGACCGCCATCGAGACGTCGACACGTTCGAAATAGACGATCTCGTTCTCTGCCCAGGCGCTGTTGCACTCGGGATGCCGCGCTAACGCCGTTGCCACCGCCTTGATGATGAAATCATTGACCGAGATCTTCACCTCGCCGCTCTCGTTCAGGCGCTTGCGCAGGCCGAGAAGCTGGTCGAGCCGGACGTCGATCGTGAGATAGAACACCGGCACCGTCTGATGCGCCTGCAGCAGCCGCTTGGCGATGGTCCTGCGGACATTGCTCGCCTTTTCCGTCCGGAAGGGGATCTCCGACGCTTCGGCAAAGGCGATGGCGTCCACACCCTCGGCCGCCATGGGGGCGGCGGCGGGCCGGGCGCCTTCACCGGCTGCAGCCTTGCGGCCGGCACCGGTTTCCAGCGCCTTCTCGATATCGGCCCTGATGATGCGCCCGTTCGGGCCCGAGCCCTCGATCTGCGTCAGGTCAAGATCATGTTCGGCCGCAAGACGCCGCGCCAGCGGGCTGGAGCGCAGGCGCTGGCCATCGACCTTCGGGGCTGGTGGGGCAAGCTGGCCGGTCTGCGTGCCGGCGCTGTCGCTCCTGGCCGCAGGAGGTGGTGGTGGCGGGGATGCAGCCTTTTTCGGTTGTTCTGCCTGCGCGGCCCCAGAATCCTTTTGATCGGCTTTTTCGGCCGGCTTCTCTGCGGATTTCTTGTCCTTCGAATCGTCCTCAGGCGCCTTTTTCGATCCGGCCGACGCGCCGCCGATCAGGGCGTCGATATCGACATCCTCGATCTTCTCGCCCTCTTCCAGCAGGATCCCGATGGGCTTGTTGACGGGAACCTCTTCGGTCCCGGCCTCGATCAGGATCTTGCCCAGGACGCCCTCATCGACGGCCTCATATTCCATGGTCGCCTTGTCGGTCTCGATCTCGGCAATCACGTCGCCGATCTCGATCCTGTCGCCCTCGGCCTTGTTCCAAGAGGCCAGCGTGCCGGTTTCCATGGTCGGCGAGAGAGCGGGCAGAAGGATGGGAATGGCCATCGACTAGGCGCCCCGATAGCAGACCTGGCGCGCTGCGCGGACAATCGTCTCCGGCTGCGGCAGGGCCAGCTTTTCCAGATTGGCGGCATAGGGCAGCGGGACGTCCTGATGGGCCACGCGGGCGACCGGGGCGTCAAGATGATCGAAGGCCTCCTCCATCACCCGTGCCGCCAGTTCCGAGCCGATGCCGGCATAGGCCCAGCCCTCTTCGGCCGTGACCAGCCTGTTGGTCCGCCGCACGCTGTCGAGCACCGTATCGATATCGAGCGGGCGCAGGGTGCGCAGATCGACGATTTCGGCCTCGATCCCCTCCTCCGCCAGGGTTTCAGCCGCTTCGAGCGCCTTGCCGACCATGATCGAATAGGCGGCGATGGTCACGTCGCGGCCCTCGCGCACGATCTTGGCCTTGCCGATGGGCAGGGCGAAATCCGGATCGGTCGGCACCTCGAAGCTGGCGGAATACATCAGCTCGTGCTCGAGGAAGATGACCGGGTTCGGGTCGCGGATGGCCGCCTTCAACAGGCCCTTGGCATCGCCGCCCGACCATGGGGC
>CAZPBH010000068.1:0-9305 GCA_964584645.1 uncultured Rhodospirillales bacterium
GAGCGGTTCCAGACACGCTTTGGCCAGTTCATCCCCCTTTCGCCCCTGTCCGACAGCCTGACCGAAAGCGGCGTCGACCCCTCGGCCTCGGTCCAGTGGGACGCGACCGACCAGATCATGGTCTATGCCTCCTACGCGCAGGGTTCGAAATCGGGCGGCTTCGTCGGCGCGAACGGCAATGCGACCGCAGCCGATTTCCAATATGACGAGGAGCAGTCGGAGGCCTTCGAGATCGGCACCAAGATCTCGCTCGATCAGGCCTTCATCGGGGTGACCCTGTTCCGCACCGATTACAGCGACCTGCAGCGCTCCACGCTCGACCCGAACCAGGCGATCTTCATCACCGACAACGCCGCCGAGGCGCGCAGCCAGGGTATCGAGCTGGAAGCCACCTGGCAGCCGATCGACGTGCTGCGCCTCTCCGGTTCGCTCGCCTATCTGGATGCCGAATACACCAGCTATCCCGATGGTCCGTGCGTGTTCCCGCGGGATCGCGAGCCCAACTGCTCACAGGAGCTGGCGGGCGTCGAGCTTGCCAACGCACCGGACTGGACGGCGAGCTTCACCGCCGATCTCGATCAGCCGATCACCGACAATCTGAGCCTGCTGGGCGGTCTGACCGCTTCCTATCAGGGCGATGTCTACTTCCAGGACGCGATCAGCCCGCTGGAAGAGCAGGAGGGCTACTGGAAGGTCGATGTGCGCGCCGGTCTGGCCGAGATCGACCGCCGCTGGAGCCTGACGCTGGTGGTGAAGAACATCTTCGACGAGCGGACCTCGAGCCTGATCGGCAAGACCTTCCCGATCGGCACCGCGCCGGATGACCGCATCCATCTGGTCGACCCGCCGCGCACCTACACCCTTCAGGCCCGCGTGCGCTTCTGACCGGGCCGGACAAAGGAGAACGGGCGATGCCGCACGAACCCCGCCGCAGCTTTCTTCAAGCCCTCTCGCTGGGCGGGCTTCTGGGTCTCGGGACCGGGGCGGCCCGGGCGCAGGAACCGTCGGCGCCCTCCCTCGGGGGACCCCGGCGCGAGCAGGTGGTGATCGACATCGCCGTTCTCGGCCATACCAACTATTCCAACGACGGCGGGGCGGCCAACAAGCTGCCCGGCCGTGAAGGCTGGGCCGAAACCGATGCCCGTGGCACGAACTATTATTTCGAGGGGCTGGTCTATCCCGGCGGCACGATCCCCGAGGCGTCGGCCGACGACCCCGATGGTGTGACCTGGGATTTCGGCGTCGAGCCGATGGGCAGCTTCTTCAACCGCGGCTGGGTCATCATCAACAACAAGTCCGATGGCCCCTATGTCCCGCGCAAGGACCCCCATCTGCTGAGCCATTGCGACTATTATCTGGGTGGCGTGGTCGGTGAGGATAATCTGACCCCGACCGACATGCTGCAATCGACGGGCATGGAAAACGGCGTGCCGCCCGATGACGTCGTGGTCCGTGCGGTCACGGGCGGTACAGGGCGCTTTGCGACGGCGCGCGGACAGGTGACCCAGCGCCGGGTCGGGCGCAATACCACCCCCTTGCGCGGCATGCCCTTCCCGCTGCCCGAGCCGCCGAAAAGCCCGAATTTCCGGCTGACCTTTGATCTGGTCCTCTGGGACGTCGTCTGAGCGGCTGCCCTCGACCCTTTAGTGGCAGTGCTTGTCCCCGCGGGCGAGCAGCCAGGCGTTGACCGGCCAGGCCGCAAGGAATCCTGCCGGGATGGCGACCGCGATCCCGAACCAGAACTGCCAGGTGAAGATGTGATCGGCGTCCATGCCACCGACGGCATAGTCGGCGGTGTTCATGGCAATCTCCATGACGCCGATTGAAATGACCTCACCGAACCAGATCATCCTGAGCGCCGCCAGAAAGCCGACATTCTTGCCGCGCATCACCGGCACGAGACCCAGCGTGAAGCCGCTCAGATAGGCGAGCCCGGTTGCCAGCCCGATGGTGGCCCAGGTCGCCAGACCGAAGGTGACGCCGATGGCAAGCCCTGCCACCTCCCCGATCACGCACCCGGTAAGGCAGTGCAGCGTGGCGTGGGCGGCCATGGTCCAGCGGCCGCCCCCGGCCCCCTGATCGTGGCCGTGATGATGGGCCTGTTCGCTCATCCTGACCTCACGCGTTCTTGCTCAAGCGCTGATCGCATCGTTCAGACGTCACCCATGGGGGTGCACACGGGCAGGCTGCCGCCGCCAATCCCGGCCGCAGCGCGCAGGACATCGCCGTAATCCCGGTTGGGGAGGTCTTCGAGTTCGAGTTCGCGCACAATTCTTCGGGCATGGTCGGGGTCGGGATCCTCGATGGCGAAGGTCATCAGCGGCTTGCCGGCCACGCGGACCTGCGTGATCTCCGCCCGGCAGCCATCGCGGGTGAACAACGCACGGGACTTGCGGACGTTCAAAATGGCGACGTCCGCGCGGGGCTGGGTCAGGTCGGCAATCAGATGCGAAGGGGAAAGGCGCGCCGCCGGATTGAGGATCTGCGCGGGATTGAGGCACTCATCCACACGCCTGAGATCTTCAAGGCCGAGCGGAAATCCTGTTGCGAGCGGCACCTCCCAAAGCTGGAGCGCGCCGCACATCCCGATCAGGCTCTTGAGCTCGAGGCGCTCTCCATCACGCAGCTTGATGATCTGACGGGTGCTGAAGGACGACAGAAGATAGATATCACTGCGCGCCTCGCAGCGCTCGAGGGTCCAGCCGTTCTGAAGATGGGCATTGGCCCGCGGCAGGGTCGTGGGCCAGATACGGTACTCATAGCGTGCATCGCTGGAGGTCCCGAGCGTGCCGGCCAGCGGTTCGGTGCTGCCGCTGTCGATCATCGGGGGGCCATCATGGATCGGCGTCGTCCTGGCCGGGGGGGCGGGTGTGCCGGCTTTTGCAATGAACCTGATTGTCGGTCCCGTAAACATACACCTCTCCTGTTGGACGCAAGCGCGCCTCTGGCTGCGGGCAGGAAACTGAACTGTCGAGATTGCTGCGCGACAGGCAAGGAACGCTGCTTTGTGCTGCAGGGTTCCGGAATCATCCGCTCATCGGTGAAGCGGGCCCCAAGCTTTCCCGGCACGCGAATTCCGCTTCGGGAAAGTCGCGATGGCTGTCACGACCGCGCTGCACCCCTTCGTGCCGTGAGAGGTATTCGGTGATGGCCCGTTCATCCTGCGGCAGGCACTTTTCTGAAAAAAAACCGTGAAGCACAGAAAGGGGTCAGGCCCGCAGGCGCAACACGCAGGGATTGCAACCGCACAGCCCGGCTCATCCCTCAAGTCGTAATCGGCCATCAGGATGTCGTAATTGACAAGCGCAGCGCCCTCTTCATGACACGATCCACCAAATTAATAGATTTCTATTGGATTTTGTGCTTTTTAGAATAAAATAAGGATAGTAATGGTTTTTTATTTTGATTGCGCATTATTTATACGAGGCGTAGCTTCTCCCCACCATGCACAGCGTGACGCTGTACAGGGTCGATCCATCATGGAGAGAAGGGACAGCCATGATCACCTTGAACGGTATTGGACAAGACTTCGACCATGTCGTCTTTCATTTCGACGGCAACAACAACGACCTGGACGATGTGTCGGCGATTGCCGTTGCGGCCCTGATTGCCAAGGCGGCGGGCATCGAGGATTCCACCACCTTCCTCTACGGCAACAATCTCGCCGAGCGGAACAGCACCCGGCACATGGAAGCGCTGGAGAATTCGGGCGCCTTCGCACGGTCGCTCGGGATCGATGCGTTCCACTATCAGGGTGATGTCGAGGATGCCTCTGATGATCTCGCCGCCACCGACGCGCTGACGGCTCACCTCGTCAGCCTGCTCTCTTCGGGCGAGAAGGTGCTGATGATCGAGGGCGGGCCCATGGAAGCCGCCTATCGGGCGCTGGAGCAGGTCGACCCCGGCCTGCACGGGAACATCACCCTGCTCTCCCATTCCGGCTGGAACGAGAACCGCAGCGTCATCAACCGGCCGGGCTATGAGGGCGAGGCCCGTACCTGGAGCGATCTGAAGACTGATTTTCCCGGCCTGACCTTCATCGATATTCGCGACCAGAACCAGGGCCACAACAACGACCGCGGGTTCAACAATGTCGAATGGTCATGGATGGATTCGTCCGACAACGCGCTGATCCAGGAAGCCCGCGCGCTGATGGAACAGACCTCCAAGGTCGATGATCCCTCCGATGCCGGCATGCTGTTCTACGCGCTTACCGGGAATGACTCGGCCGAGCCGGCCGATGCACAGGCCTTCCTGCAAGCCGTGCCGATGTTCCAGGAGCCGGGCTCGGGCGACCCGGTCGACCCGCCGGCAGACCCGGTCGACCCGCCCGTGGATCCTGTCGACCCGCCGGAGCCGCCGGAACCGCCACGCGTCTTTCTCGTCGACACGCAAACCGACGAGATCCTGTTCGAGGTGACGGAAGGCCAGGTCATCGATCCCGCCACGATCGCCGGCCGCAGCCTGTCCTTCATCGTCGAACCGGGCTCCGGGGAGACCGAAAGCGTGCGCCTGTCCCTGAACGGCGGCAGCGAGCAGACCGAGAACATCGCGCCCTATGCCCTGTTTGGCGATCGCAATGGCGATTTCTCGGGCGGCACGACCCTGCCCGCCGGTGAGCATGTGCTGGAAGCGCAGCTTTTCAGCGGCAATCATGGTGGGGGCGAGCTGATCACCGATCTGGCGCTGCGCTTCGCTGTGGCGCCTGAGGAGGCGCCCGAGCCCGGCGACACACCACCGGTGCTGAAGGACATCAGCCGGGCCATCGACGAGGATGCGGGCACCTTCGCCCTGACGCTGAGTGGCGACGATTTCATCGCCTTCGATCCCGACCCGACCCAGCTTTACTTCAAGGCCGTGGTGGGCGAGACGCTTGGCGAGGTGACGCTGGCCGGAGAGGCCTCGATCCTGTTCTACACCCCGAACCCGGATGCCAACGGGATCGAGGAGCTGACGCTTACGCTCTGGGATCAGCTCGATCCGGCAAGCGCCCAGACCGTCAGCCTGAAGATCGATATCGTGGCCGTGAACGATGTGCCCGTCGCCAGCCCGGACCGGCTGGAGATGGACGAGGACACAACCGCCAGCATCGATGTTCTGGCCAATGACCGCGATGTCGATGGCGATGTGCTGAAGGTGACCTCCGTCACCGGTGGCGCGCACGGCAAGGCTGTGGTCGGCGCAGACGGTGTCATCACCTACACCCCGGAACCCGATTTTTTCGGCGAGGATATCGTGAGCTACACGATCTCCGACGGTGCCGGGGGCAGTGCGACGGGCACGGTCGAGATCATGGTGGCTGACCTGCCCGAGCCCGAGCCGGAACCTGAGCCTGAGCCCGAGCCCGTCGTGTTGGCGGAGGTGTTCCTGGTCGACACCACGACCGATGAGATCCTGATGCAGGTCACCGAGGGTCAGGTGATCGACGGGGCCATGCTGGCCGGGCGCCGGGTGTCGCTGATCGTGGATCCGCTCGGCCCCGATACCGAAAGCGTGCGGCTGTCCCTGAATGGCGGTGACGAGCGTACAGAAAATATCGAGCCCTACGCCCTGTTCGGGGATTCGAACGGCAATTTCCGGAACGGCACGCTGCTGACGGCCGGTGATCACAGGCTGGACGCCACATTGTTCAGCGAAGATCGCGGACGGGGCGAGATGCTGGGCGCGTTGAGCCTGGGCTTTGCCGTCAGCGAGGTGCCCCCGCCCGAGCCCGGCGAGATGGCCCGGTTCCTTCTGGTCGACACCGCGACAGACGAGGTGCTCTTCGAGGTCACTGACAACATGCGGATCGACCCTGCGATCCTGGCCGGACGCGATCTTTCCCTCATCGTCGACCCCGATGCGGACCGGGCCGATACCAGCCGAACGGAAAGTGTCCGCCTCAGCCTCAATGGCGGGCAAGGGCGCATCGAAAGTGTCGAGCCCTATGCCCTGTTTGGCGACCGCAACGGAGACTTCCATGGCGGCACCGCCTTCGGAACCGGCACCTATGTGATCGAGGCCGAGCTGTTCAGCGCCGATGGCGGACGGGGCGACATGATCGCCGATCTGCGCCTCGCCTTCCATGTGGGCGAGGCCGACATGCTGCTCGCCTGAGCGGCTGAACTTGCGGGCGGCCGGGTGACCCTACTCGGCCGCCTCCACATCCATGGTCTCGATCCGAACCTCATAGGGAAGGCTCAGATCCCCCGAGAGGACGTCATAGACCTGATAAACACCCAGCGCCGGCTCACCCGCATCGCCCTCGCCCACCTCGAGATAGGCGGTCAGCGCATCATAGGCGAAGCTGCCGGTGGTATCGACACGCTCCATGGGCACGACGATCTGAAGCTGATCGTCGGTTTCGCGAACCTGAAAGCCGGGCGAGTCGAGATAGACCCCCATGCCGGGGGCAGTGGGCGGAAGAACGCCGGCAGGATCGCCTTCGATTTCACGCACCGCATATCCGCCGGCAGCCCTGTCGTCCTCGACCAGCACCACCCAATGGGCATGCCAGGTGCCGCCGTCATTGTCCGGGCTGGCATCCTGATTTTCGTCCCAGAGCGGTGTGTCGTCGAACGCGGGATGGTTGGTCGCGCTCAATGCAAGCAACCCGTCAACCGGCTTGAACCCGACGGCGGCCGGCGGCAGATCGGTCACGAACACATGGGCCAGAACCTGTGAGCCCACGAGATTGCCGGCCTCGGCCACAGCCCGCCATGGCACGTCCTTGCCGTCTCCCGCATGAGGCGGAACGGCAGGACGCGTCGCCCCGGCGGTGCCGTCCACGGTCTGCGAGAAGACGAGCAGGCCAAGCTCGCGATCGTGACGCACATCGGCATCGATGAGATCAAGATCGGATGTAGCGGCGATGGGCTCGGCCGCCTGAGAGGGTGTAATCGCACCCACCAGGGCGATCAGCCCGGCGGCAGGGGCCAGAATTTGAGGGACCAGTCTCGGGCAAGAGTTTCGGGTCATGGCATGGTCCTTTGGCAATGGATGAGGTCACTCCCTCACGGCATCACGTGATGCAGCTCGATGCAGGCAATCGGCAGGGTGACATGGGCGGGAACGCCGTCGAGCGAGCGCACGGTGCCGGGCAGGGCCATGTCGCCTGGCACGCCATGAACGTAGATCACCCGGTGAACGAGGGCGGGCGGCGTCCCGTGCTTCTCACGCAGCGCGTCCTCAAGGGCCGACAGGTCGATTGTGCGCTCATAGCGGAGCTCGCCTGACGCACCGGCGCCGGGATAGGTGTCGGTCTGAATCTCCAGGCTGACGGGATCGGCGCTGAAGGGCACCATGGTCTCGCCAGAGATCGGGCGCGTCTCAATCAGATCGACGAAATTGTCGGTGTTGGTATCAGCGAGGGCGGTCGCGCAATTCGCCTCGTCGGGATCCTGCGTCGTAAAGCCGTGCAAATGCGCCAGATGCATGCCCGGCGTCAGTCCGTTCAGATCGAGTTGCATCATCAGGCGCCCATCCTCGACGTTCAGGCGAGCGCTTCCGGTCACCGTCTGGCCGGTCTCGGCCCGGTTCAGATTGACGACCCGCCCGCCATAGCTCTCGGCCAGGGCTGGCACGGCCGAAACGATGGTGAGCATGAGGGCGATGAGCAGATGAGGCAGAACGGACATGGGGCAGGCACTCCGCTTTCGGGGTCGTGAAGAACACCTCGTCAACGTGCGCGGCGCGCGCCCGTTCCGTCGGCCTGACGGGCGAAGATGCACGCACCCCATGGAACCGGCATCGGCATCTGCCGGTTTCACCCTTTCAGACCCGCGCTTCGACAGGAGATCACCGCAACCATGATCGACAAGATGCTGGCTCAGGGAACCTGGGTTCTGGTGGCCGATGGCCAGAAGGCGTTGCTGATGGAGAATGTCGGCACGGCCGAGCAGCCCAATCTCGAGGTCTTCCGCAAGGAGGTGGACGACAATCCCGCGACCCGTGAACAGGGTGCCGATCGTCCCGGGCGCTTCAATCGTGGACCGGACGTGCACCGCTCTGCCGTTGCGGATTCGGACTGGCACCAGCTGGAAAAGGATCGTTTCGCCCGCGATCTGGCGCGTCTGCTCTACGATCATGCCCATGCCGGCCGGTTCGAGCGTCTCGTTCTGGCAGCCGCCCCCTCCGTGCTCGGCGAGCTTCGCCGCAACCTGCACAAGGAGGTGCAGAGCCGCATTGTCGGCGAGATCGACAAGGATCTGACCCACCATCGTGTCGACCAGATCGAACAGGCCCTGAAACACGCGGCCTGAAACACGCGGCCTGAATTCAGGCCTTCCTCCGGGCTTCGCGTGCCCAGCTCCGCCGAGCGTCGCAAACATCACCATGCGTTAACCCCTTTGTGCCGATGATCCATCCCATCATCGGCAATCGGGGCGCCGCACCGCCCGGCCGTGGCATTCAGGGATGGAAATCATGGCACTGGAAGCAGTGGAGCCCAATCTCGCCGAGCTGGCGCCACGAACCGGCGACGCAGAGACCCCTGATGCCTATGCCAACCGCCGCAGGCCCGCGCACGAATTCGCAACCCGCACCGAGTATCTCGACCATGAGTTGCAGGTCATGCGGCCGCGCCGGTTTGCGCTCAATCTGCCGGGCCGCGATTTCCGGTTCGAGATCGAGGATTTCGTCCCGGCCATAGCCGGCACCATCGGCATCATCGCGATGTATTCGGCCGTGATGACCTCATGGGCACAGGGCCTGAACGCCCGCTGGGCGCGCGACGGCATCGACCGTCAGCTCGACGTCACCGCCTTTGCCATCGAGGTCTCGCGGGTGGAGATGCTGATCCCGGCCCTGCTGTTCTGCGTGCTGGCCTCGGGCTTTTTCAATCCGCGGGCGAATCTGGCCGGCAATCACGGGCCGATGATCCCGATGATCCTCGCGATTGCGATTGCCGGCGCCCATCCGCTGGCGCTGGCCCTGCTGATCGGGGTGTTCGGGCTGATCCTGAGCGTCGTCAAGGGCGGCTCGCGGCTGGTGAACCTGACCAGCCGGGGCACGGCGGGTGGCTTGCTTGTCTTTCTGGGCTTCACGGGGTCGATGAGCCAGATCGACGCCCTCATCCTCTGGGCGAACGGCCTGGCCGATGAGAGCCGCGCCGTTGCTGCAGGCGATCTCGGCTATGTCGCGCTGATCGTGCTGGGGGTGACGGTCGGCGTCTATGCCCTGCTGGCGAAGCTCGAAAAGCGATGGCTCGCCATTCCGCTCTGCGCGGGGGTGGGGCTTGCGATCGCGCTGCTGCTCGGCACCGGCTTCAGCATCAACTTCGTGACCCAGCCGGGCCTGCCCAATCTCAACCCGGTCTACTGGTGGGG
>CAZPBH010000069.1:0-3082 GCA_964584645.1 uncultured Rhodospirillales bacterium
GCAGTATGAAGACCTTGTGAAGTCCGGTGTCATCGACCCGACCAAGGTCGTGCGCGCGGCCCTGCAGGATGCGGCCTCGATTGCGGCCCTGCTGATCACCACCGAAGCCATGGTCGCCGACAGGCCCGAGAAGGAAGGTGTTGGCGGCGGCGCTGGCGCCGATATGGGCGGCATGGGTGGTATGGGCGGCATGGGCATGATGTAAGCCCGGGCCCTGAGCCCGACCCGATGATGGAAGGGGCGGTCCTGCGAAGGGGCCGCCCCTTTTTTCATGTCCTGCGCCCGCGCCGCGCCTGTTCTGTGCAGATCAGGCCGCTTCGGCGCGCCGCATCATGCCCGTTCGGGCGGCGTCCACGAGGGCGCGGTAAAGGCCCATCTGCCGGCCGGAATAGAACAGGAATTCGGGGTGCCATTGCACGCCGATCATCAGCCCTTCCGGATCATGGGTGTCCTCCACGCCCTGGATCACACCATGGCCATCGCGCACGGTCGCCTTGAGGCCCTTGCCCAGCTGGTCCACCGCCTGATGGTGCAGGGCGTTGACCTTGATCCGCCCGGCGCGCAGCAATTCGCGCAGCTTCGAGCCCTCCTCGAGATAGACCCGCTTGAAGGCGAGGATGTTGGCGCGATGATCGCCGTTGATGAAGGCCTCGCGCACCTCCTGATGGAGTGTGCCGCCCAGGGCCACGTTGAGCATCTGGCAGCCTCGACAGATGCCCAGCACCGGCACGCGTTCGCGACGGGCGCGGCTCACAAGGTCGATCTCCATCCGATCGCGTTCGGGGTCTTCGCGGGCACCGAGGACGATCTCCCCGCCATAGATGGTCGGGCCGATATCGTCGCCCCCGCCGACGACCAGACCATCCACACCTTGCGCCCGCTCGGGCGGTTCGCCGGGCACAAGCCTGAGCGCGCGCCCGCCTGCAAGCGCGATGCACAGGGCGTGCATCCACCAGGCGAGATGCATGCGCCACCCCTTGCGTGAGGTCGAGACGCCGATCAGCGGCTTGTCATGCGTGCTCATGTGCCTTGGCCCTATTTGCGGGTCATCTCGACCGGCAGCCGGCCGTAACGGACCAGCGAGCCCAGAACATACAGCACCCCCAGCCCGGCAAAGGGGTCATCGGTGCTGAACAGCTCCGGGCGCGCCTGTGCGGCGGCCTTCAGCCGCTCGGCCAGACGCTTGTCATCCTGCGGTTTCTCTTCCCCCAGCCGCTCCGAAAAATCCTTGATGGCCGGCCAGATGCCGTCCTCACCGGCGACGGCGCGCGCGGCCTCGAACGCCTCACCCAGCCGTTCGAACTTGCCGGGCACGAGGTCATGAGCGAGGCTCGCAAGCCAGAGAACGGGCACCCTCGTCTGGTGGCCGATAGCGATTTCGGGCTGCTCCTCGACCACGCCATCGGCGAACAGCCGGTAAAGCAGCCATGGATAGTCGACGCCGCTGTCGATGGCCTGAAACAGCCCACCGAAGAAACGCGGATTCACCTCGATCAGCTTCGGCGTGTCTTCCGCGCGCCCCGTCCATCGGAAATCAAGCTGGATGATGCCATGCCAGTTCAGAGGCCGTGTGAGCTTTTCGGCGATGGCGGGCATGGGACCCACGGGAACCGTCTCGCGCATCAGCCCGAAGCCGCCATCGGACGGCCAGGTCTCGACATTCAGGTAGGCCATGGAGATGGCGATCCGCCCTTCCGCGCAGAGGGCGGTCAGGCAGTAATCCTCGCCCTCGACGGCCTCCTGGATCACAGCCGTCTTCAGCACGCAGGTGTCGATGGCAAAGGCCACCGCCTCCTCCAGATCCTGCCTGCGCTTGACCTTTTGCAGCCCGCGCCCGCCATGGCTGACCGAGGGCTTGACGATGACGGGCTCATCGAGGTTGACGTCGCGCGCCTCCTCGACGCTGCGCACGACCCGGCTGGCGGGGGCCTCGACCCCGTATCTTTCGACCGTTTCGACAAGCCGGTGTTTGGCGTTGGTGGCCTCGATGGCCTCATAGGGCGGGACCGCGACCCGCGCTCTCGGCTCGAAACGATGGCGCTCGCGAGCCAGAACGCCGGTATAGCGGTGCATGGGGATGACCAGGTAAGGCCTCGTAGGATCCTCCGGTGCGTGCTGGGCGACCCGGGCGGCGAGCGAATCGACGAACTTCCCCTGATCCAGGTCGGGCGAATCATAGAGAAACGCATCGGTCGCGTATCTGGAGAAGGTCAGGGCGTTCATCGGCGCATCATCGGCACCGATCACTTCCACGCCGCGCCGGCCCAGCGACCAGGCTGCTGCCAGCGCCATCAGCGAACGCCCATGGGTCAGAACCACCCGGCCTTGTGAATTGTCCGTTGTCATCCTCAATATCCCTTGTCGTCATCGCCGAAACGGCCAGGCGGGTGAAAGGTTCCGGTGATTGGCGTGTGCCCAGGCTCGCGCGCACAACCGGTTGCCAGCCCTTGGGCCCGGGCTTATGCTGACAGGCCAGTGGCTTAGGGGTTTGCTTGTCGGACGGCGTGCCGGGCGGGCGCCAAAGGAGGGGTCGGGGGACCATGACGGATTTCGAGGGAACGGGGCGCCTGACGGATACAGCCGCCTGGGCGGCGCTGGAAGAACACCGCCATGAGCTGGAGGGCGTGCACATGCGCGCCCTGTTCGATGCCGACCCAGACCGCTTCGGGCTGTTTTCGCTGAAGCTCGGGCCGGTCCTGATCGATTACTCCAAGAACATCATCACCCCCGAAACCCGGCGCCTGCTGGTCGACCTCGCCCGGGAGCGCGGTATCGAGGCGAAGCGCGACGCGATGTTTGCCGGCGCGCCGATCAACACGACCGAGGGCCGGGCCGTGCTGCACACGGCCCTGCGCAGCTTCGCCAGCGAGCCCCTGATCGTCGACGGTCAGGATGTCCGCCCGGAGATCGAGGCCGTGCGTCAGCAGATGAAAGCCTTCGTGGAGGCGGTCCACAGCGGCGCATGGACGGGTTTCACCGGCAAGCCGATCCGCGCCGTCGTCAATATCGGGATCGGCGGGTCCGATCTGGGGCCGCTGATGGTGTGCGAGGCTCTGAAATCCTACAGCCGACGCGATCTTGG
>CAZPBH010000069.1:3092-9268 GCA_964584645.1 uncultured Rhodospirillales bacterium
GGCACACATCTGGCCGAGACCCTGCGCACCCTTGATCCGGAAACGGTCCTGTTCATCGTCGCCTCGAAGACCTTCACGACGCAGGAAACGCTGACCAATGCGCATTCGGCGCGCGCCTGGCTGATCGACGCGCTGGGAAGCGAGGCCGCAATCGCCCGGCATTTCGTCGCCCTGTCGACCAATACCGAGGCCGTGTCTGCCTTCGGCATCGATACGGCCAACATGTTCCGGTTCTGGGACTGGGTCGGGGGCCGTTATTCGCTGTGGAGTGCCATCGGCCTGTCGATCGCACTCAGCGTCGGCTGGGACAATTTCCTCGACCTCTTGCGCGGCGGCGAGGCGATGGACACCCATTTCCGTACCGCGCCGCTGAAGGAGAATGCGCCGGTTCTGCTGGCGCTGCTGGGTGTGTGGTATCGCAATTTCTGGGGTGCCGACAGCGTCGCGGTGCTGCCCTATGACCAGTATCTGCATCGATTTCCGGCCTTCCTGCAGCAGCTCGACATGGAATCCAACGGAAAGTCCGTGACCCTTGAGGGTGAGCGGACCGCCCATGGCACCGGTCCGATCCTGTTCGGCGAGCCGGGCACCAACGGCCAGCACGCCTTCTATCAGCTGATCCATCAGGGCAGCGAGCTGGTGCCCTGCGATTTCATCGCCCCGATCCTCTCCCATAATCCCCTCGGAGATCATCACCTGAAGCTGCTGGCGAATGTGATCGCGCAGGGCGAGGCGCTGATGCGCGGCAAGACGGAGGAGGAGGTGCGCGAGGACTACGCGCTCTCCGGCAAACCGGCTGCGGAGGTGGCACGGCTGGTGCCGCATCGGGTATTCGAGGGCAACCGTCCCTCGACCACCCTCCTTGTGGAGAAGCTGACCCCGCATGTGCTGGGCCAGCTCATCGCCCTTTACGAACACAAGGTTTTTGTCCAGGGCGCGATCTGGGGCCTCAACAGCTTCGACCAATGGGGCGTGGAGCTCGGCAAGCAGCTGGCCAAGGCCAGCCTCGGGGCGTTGAAGGGGACCGGGGACAGCGGCACCCATGACAGCTCGACCGCAGCACTGATCGATCATGTGCGCGATGTCCGCTCCGGTGGTGGATGAACGAGACCATGAGCGACCCGCAGGCGCCGCCCGCAACGCAGATCGAAGGGCGCGACGAAACCGCCGATACTTTTGGCGTCTCCGAGCTTCCCCGGCTCGACCAGAACCAGCTCGACACGATGCTGCGCCGGCATCAGATGTTCAGGGAGGGCAAGCTGGGCGGGCGCCGCGCTGTCCTCAGCTTCTTTGACCTTTCGCAGCTCGACATGTCCGGGCTCGACCTGTCCGGGACGGATTTCACCGGCTCGGTGATGCGTGAGGTGGACCTCACGGCGGCCAATCTGAACGGCGCCATCCTGTTCGCCTGTGATCTCCGCAATTCCCGCATGGTGGGCTGCACGCTGCAGAAGGCCGATCTGCGCGGCGCCTGTCTGCGCGGCGCCAATCTGGAGGGCGCTGATCTGTTCGGGGCCGATCTGCGCGATGGCGCCCTTGCCGACAAGGATCGCAGCGGGGAGATCCAGATCCGCAAGATCCGTGCAGGCGCCTCGGATGTCGAGGGCGCCCAGATGGTCGGCGCCAATCTGACCAATGCCCGATTGTCGGGGGCCGTCGCGGCGCATACCGATTTCACCGACGCCCAGATGCGCGGTGTCAAGCTCGTGCGCGCCAATCTTCAGTCGGCGACCATGGAGGGGGCGGATCTTCAGGATGCCGATCTGACCGGGGCCGACATGCGCGGCTCCCGGCTCAACGGGGCGATCCTCTCCGGGGCGATCCTGTCGATGACCGAAACTGTCGGGGCGGACATGACAGGGGTCCTGACCGATGAGCCGATCGGGCGCTCGCTTGAGGAGCTGGGCGCACCTCTCAAGGTCCGTCTGCAGGAGCATTTCGCGTTCATCGCGAGCCAGGGCAAGCAGGGCCGGATGCTGGATCTGACGAACTATGACCTGCGGAGCGGTCAGTCGCTTGCGGGTGCTGCGTTGACCGCGATCCGAGCGCCGCAGTCGATCTTTTACGGGATGGATCTGAGGGGGACCCAGATCCAGGCCGCGCAGCTGCAAGGTGCGGATTTCAGGCGGGCGGTGATGGAGAAGGCCGATCTGCGTGGCTCGAACCTCGCCAAGGCGAAGCTGTCACGCACGAATCTCAAGGGGGCGAAGCTGTCACCTCTCAGCTTTGCCGGTGGCCGCGCCATGAAGGTCGTTCTCGCCGGTGCGGTCCTGCGCTATGCGGATCTGGCCGGTGCCGATCTGCGCGAGGCGGATCTGCGGGATGCCGACCTGACCTGGGCCGTCTTTGCCAACGCCCGTCTCGACGGGGCGGATCTCACCGGGGCGCGTGTGGAAAACGCTCGGTTCGATGGTGCCGGGCTCGAGGGCGTCACCGGTCTTTATCGCTGAATTTGGGGTAGAGCCCGAGGTCGCCCCGGAACGCTTCGACCCGGCCAGAGGTCACCAGCTGTTTCGCCTATTCGGCGGCGTCGGCCACAGGCAGGTCAGCGTTGGCGGCCGTGCGCTTTGGCATGCCCACATAGATCTCGTGGAGGGCGGCGAGGATATCCCGGGCCAGATTCCCGTTCAGGGAATAGTAGATGGTCTGGGCATCCCGCCGCGTCGTCACGAGGCGGTCTCGCCGCAGGCGCGCCAGATGTTGAGAGAGCGCCGACTGGCTGAGAGAAACAAGCCGCTCGAGCTGCCCGACAGACCGCTCACCCTCCGCCAGAAGGCACAGGATCAGCAGTCGCCGCTCATTGCTCATCGCCTTGAGCAGTTCCGACGCCTCACGGGTGTGAGTATGGAGGTCGGCAAAAGCCATGCATGGGGTCCCAGCGAACTATCTGAAGGTCAGTATATCAATCCTGGCCAAAGCTTCAAGTATCCGAAGCAGGCTGCCCGTCGATAACCCCATTCCATAAATGGTTATATAATATTCTAAAGTAGAGAATCATCGTTATTGGTGGATGTTGCCGTGAAACCATGGGTCAGATCGCTTCTTGCACTGCCGCTTTTGCAAATCCATGCCCGATCGGCCAAGCCCTGAACTCTCACCGCCATCTTGTCAAGCAAATCGCGTGCCCGATCCTTGGATCCTCCCTCTCCAGCCCCGAATATAACCCATAACAAGGTTAAGATCGTCGTAAACTTCTTGTGGGGGTGCGGTATTATTTGCCGCTGCGGCCCCGAGCGTACAGCCCGAAACCCTTTCTCCGGCGCTCCGGGGTTTTTTTCCCTCCCGGCGGCCCGTCAGGGGCCTGTCGGCGCTTCCTGAGCGGCCGGAGCGCCCTCGGCCCCGGCCGATCCGTCCTCCGGGGGTCTGGCCCCCGGATCTTTCCCTGCGGGCTCGCGAACATCGATCACCTCGACCCGCATCCTTGCCTTGAGGTCCGCTCCCGGCACCCGCGCCAGCAGCGCCTCGTTGAGCTGGCGAACCGAGAGGCGCAGCGCGGGGCTGTACCAGATGTCGAAACGGCCATCCTCGCCCCGGCCGACCGTCTCGACACGCTGGGTGATGTAGATGGTTTCCAGCTTGCCCATGGGAGTGTCGAGGATTTCCTCGCCCTCGACGTAGAAGATCCAGTCCTCGGCCGTGATCTGATCCGGGATCAGCGCATCCGCACCGCCTTCATCGGGAGCCGGGCCCGTGCGGCCCTCGACCCGCAGGCGCAGGCTCTTGCCGGGTTCGAGCGGCCAGAGCCCGGCAGCGGCTTCACGATCGAAGCGGTTCACGCGCAGCTGCACAGAGCCGTCGGCCTGGGGAATCTCGGTTTCGACCGGGAACAGCGTCATGTAGGTGCGCGAATGGTTGATGCGCTCCGCCTCACGAGCGAGGCAGCCGACATGCTCCATGCGCTCTTCCACGCCCAGCAGCGTGCAGGCGACCTGTTCGCGCCGATCGGCCAGCTGCGGTGCGGCCTCGGCGATCTCGATATCGCCCAGGCTCAGAACCTGAACGGTGGTCAGATAGGAAATGCCCGTCTCCGGGGCGGCATAGGGAACGCTGAGCGGCGCCGGTGCCTCCGAGGCATCCGTCTCGGCATGCAGGCCACCCGTTCCTGCCAGCGCCGCCATCACCGCCACGAAGGCAGGCAGCCCACGCCGGAGTTGCCAGAAGTGCCGTCTCATCTGCCCGCAATCCCCCGAGATTCACCTCCTCAACCCTAGCGGCGTGCGCAGCCATGGACAAGGCCGCGTGCGCTTCGCTAGAGGTGGGGCCGATGCCGACCCTGCTTCTGACCCATCCGGCCTGTCTGGCCCATGATACCAGCCGCGTGAGCCCGGAAAGCCCCGAACGGCTTCGCGCGGTGCTGCGCGCACTCGAAGGCGAGGCCTTCCAGCTGCTGGTGCGTGAGGAAGCGCCGGAAGCCCGGGAAGATCAGCTGCGTCGCGTCCATCCCGAGGCCCATATGGTGCGAGTGGAGGAGGCCATCCCCGATCAGGGGCACAACCTGATCGATGCCGATACGGTGGTCAGCCCCGACAGCTATGAAGCTGCCCTGCGCGCGGCTGGTGCGGTGATCGCCGGCGTGGATGCGGTGATCGGCGGCACCGCCCGCAATGCCTTCTGTGCCGTCCGCCCGCCCGGCCATCATGCGGAGCCGATGCGGGCGATGGGGTTCTGCCTGTTCAACAATGTGGCCGTCGGCGCGGCGCATGCGCGCACGGCGTATGGTCTGGACCGGGTGGCGGTGCTCGATTTCGACGTGCACCACGGCAACGGGACACAGGCGGCGTTCCTGCATGAGGCGGGGCTGTTCTTCGCCTCGACCCATGAGGAAGGCAATTATCCCGGTACCGGCTTCCGCGGTGAACGCGGGGATCATGGCCAGATCCACAATCGCCCGCTGCCGCCGGGTGCCGATTCCGACGCTTTCCGCGCTGCCTGGTCTGAGGATCTGCTGCCGGCCCTGGAGGCCTTCGAGCCCGAGCTTGTTCTCATCTCGGCCGGTTTCGACGCTCATGTCCGCGACCCGCTCGCCCGGCTTCGCCTCACGACGGAGGATTTTGCCTGGATCACCCGGGAAATCGTCGGGGTTGCCCGGGCTGCATGCGGGGGCCGGGTGGTGTCGACGCTGGAGGGCGGCTATGATCTGCAGGCGCTGGCCGACAGTGCCGCTGCCCATGTTCACGCCTTGATGACCTCCTGATTGTCCCGCCACGCCGAGGATAGCTGCTTGCCCGAAACATCCGCACCGGCCTCCGGGCCGATCGAGAAAGAGATCGCCGAGCTGAGCTTCGAGCAGGCCTTGGAGCAGCTGAACCGGATTGTCGGCCTGCTGGAGACAGGCGAAGCGGGGCTTGAAGACTCCATTCGGGCCTATGAGCGCGGGATCGCCCTCAAGCGTCATTGCGAGGCACGCCTTGCCGATGCGCAGGCACGGGTCGAGGCCATCACGCTCGACGCCACGGGCGCGCCAGCCGGGCTGGCTCCTTTCGAGCCCGAGAACTGAGCGGAACAGCAGATCATGGCACCCGCTTTCGTCGATATCGAAACCAGTCTCAATGAAGCCGCCGACATTGCCGAGGAGGCGATGGCGGCCATGCTGCCGGGCGGTGATGATCTGCCGGAGGCGCCGCTTTTCGCTGCCATGCGCGCTGCCTGCGGCGGCGGCAAGAAGCTGCGCCCGCTGCTGGTGCTGATGAGCAGCGACCTGTTCGGGGTCAGCCGCGACAGCGCGGCACGTGTCTGTGCCGCGGTCGAATTCGCCCACAACTATGCCCTGATCCACGACGATCTTCCGGCCATGGACGATGCCGAACTTCGCCGCGGTCATCCCACCATCCACAAGGCCTGGGACGAGGCGACTGCGATCCTCGCCGGTGACGCCCTTCAGGCTCTCGCCTTCGAGGTGCTGGCCGACCATCGCACCCATGAGGACAGCCAGGTCCGCTGTCAGCTGATCACCGAGCTTGCCAGGGCCGTGGGCGCGCGCGGGATGGTCGGCGGCCAGATGCTGGACCTGATTGGCGAGGGCGACAATGATCTCGACCCGTCAACGCTCACCCGCATGCAGCGCATGAAGACCGGCGAGCTGATCGCCTTCAGCGCGACCGCCGGGGCGACGCTCGGCAAGGCCTCCCAGAAGCTGCGTCAGGCCCTCCATTCCTATGCCCATGACATGGGCCTCG
>CAZPBH010000070.1:0-9195 GCA_964584645.1 uncultured Rhodospirillales bacterium
GCTCGGCCGGGCGGGACACGCGCGGCATGCTGCGCCAGCACCAGTTCTGGAAGGTCGAGATGGTCGCCCTGACGCTGGCCGGCGACAGCGAATCCGAGCATCAGCACATGCTCGGCTGCGCGGAGAAGGTCCTGCAGCTGCTGGAGCTGCCCTATCGCACGATGATCCTGTGCGCGGGCGATACCGGCTTCGCGGCGGCCAAGACCTATGACATCGAGGTCTGGCTGCCGGGCCAGCAGCGCTATCGCGAGATCTCCAGCGTCTCGAACTGCCGCGACTTCCAGGCCCGCCGCATGAAGGCCCGCACACGCCCCGAGGGCGGCAAGGGCACGGAGCTGATCCATACACTCAACGGGTCGGGTGTAGCGGTGGGCCGGGCCCTGATCGCGGTGATGGAGAACCATTGGCAGGAGGATGGCTCGATCCGTATCCCCGCAGCCCTGAAGCCCTATCTCGGCGGGGCGCAGCGTATCAGCGCGGATGGCCTGACATGAGTGGCCCACCTCTCGATCTTCAGGGATGCCGGATCCTGCTGGCCAATGATGACGGGTTCGATTCGGCCGGGCTCGACGTGCTGCGCCGGATCGCGCTCGAGATCACGGAGGATGTCTGGATCTGTGCCCCGGACCGGGAACAGTCGGCACGCAGCCACGCGCTGACCATCGACCGGCCGCTGCGGCTTCGGGAACGGGCCGAGCGGGTGTTCACCGT
Source organism: uncultured Rhodospirillales bacterium (assembly GCA_964584645.1). Lineage (GTDB taxonomy): Bacteria > Pseudomonadota > Alphaproteobacteria > CAZPBH01 > CAZPBH01 > CAZPBH01. The sequence goes on from CAZPBH010000070.1 coordinate 712, forward strand.
CGATGGCACGCCCACCGATTGCGTGCTGATCGCCCTCAACCGCCTGCTGGCCGATCATCCGCCGGATCTCGTGCTCTCGGGGGTGAATCACGGCTATAACATCGCTGATGACGTCAGCTATTCGGGCACGCTGGCGGTGGCGATGGAGGCGACCCTGCTCGGTTTTCCGGCGATAGCGCTGTCCCAGGAGATCGCGGGCGATGAACCGGATTGGCGGCTGGCGCTGGATCGCGGGGCCGACCTGATCCGCCGCTGTGTCAGCGTGCCGTGGCGCCGCGGGACCTTCCTGTCGATCAATTTTCCCGACCGGGCGCCGGAGGCGTGTACGGGGGTGGTCGCCACCCCGCATGGCGAGCGCAAGGTGGGGGACAATCTGTTCGAGCGCATCGATCCGCGCGGCCGACCCTATTTCTGGATCGGTGGGCTGCGCCCGAGCGAACAGGCCGACCCGGCAAGCGATGTCGGGGTACTGCAGGCCGGCGGCATAGCCGTCACTGCCCTCAGCCTCGACTGGAACGAGCCCGAGACCACCAGCCGGCTGGGCGAGGCGCTGAAATGAGCCTCGATGCCCGCAAGGCGCGCCTCATCCTCTCGCTTCGCCGGGCGGGCATCACCGATGTGCGGGTGCTGGAATCGCTGGAGCGGGTGCCGCGCGAGGCCTTCGTGCCCGAGCATTTCCATGATCAGGCCTATGAGGATACGGCCCTGCCCATCGGCCATGGGCAAACCATCAGCCAGCCGCTGGTTGTCGCCGGCATGACGCAGGCGCTGGAGACCGGGCCACGCGTGAAGGTGCTGGAGGTCGGCACGGGCTCGGGCTACCAGACCGCCGTGCTGGCCCATCTGGTCCGGCGTGTCTACACCATCGAGACGCTGGCGCCGCTGCAGAAGCGTGCCCTTGACGTGCTGGAGCGACTGCGGATCACCAATCTGACCGCCAGGGTGGGCGATGGCGGGCTCGGCTGGCCGGAACAGGCGCCGTTCGAGCGGATCATCGTTACCGCTGCCGCCCCGCAGGCCAGCCTGCCGCAACCGTTGATCGACCAGCTCGCACCCGGCGGTGTGGCCGTGGCCCCCGTGACGCTGCGCCCGGGCGCGCAATGGGTGGTGCGGTTTCGTCGTGCGGCGGAGGGCGAGGAGATCAGCACCGAAAAGCTCTGGCAGGTGCGCTTCGTGCCGCTGGTCGGGGAGGCGGAAAAGCGGGCGGCCAGCCTATGAGGCCGGCCGCGTTGGGGCTTGTGCTGCTGTTCACGGCCTGCAGCCTCGGCCCGCGGGAAGCCCCGGTCGATAGCCGGCCCAGCCAGGCCCGGGCGAGCGAGGCGAGGGCGATCACCGTGCGCCGGGGTGATTCGGTCTGGGCCCTGTCCCGCCGGCACGGGGTCTCCATGCGCGCGATCATCGATACCAACGATCTGGTCCCGCCCTTCACGCTCCATCCCGGCCAGGAGCTGCGCCTGCCGGCCGTGACGACCTATACGGTCGCACCAGGCGACACCCTCTACGGCATCGCGCGAGGGCTGAACATCGGCCTGCAGGAGCTGATCGGGGTGAACCGGCTGGCCGAGCCCTACACCATCCGTGTCGGCCAGGTCCTGCGCCTGCCGGGCGGCGGAACGCAGCGTAGGGAGCCGGTGCCGCAGCAACCGTCCGCCAGCGAAGTCGCGGGCTTGCGGCCCCCGCTGCCATCGACGAAGCCGATACGGACCATCGGTGCCGCCCCGCTTGCCACCGAACCTTCCTCGCCGCCCGTCGTCGCCCCACCGGACAGCCCCGTCGTGATGGCGGAGCCGGCCCCGCCCCCGAGGGAGAGCAGGCCGGCGCCGGGTACAGCACCCTTCATCTGGCCGGTGGAGGGGGCGATCCTCTCCGCCTTCGGGCCGAAGGGTGACGGGCTGCACAATGACGGCATCAACATCGCCGCCGCCCGCGGCACGCCGGTGCGCGCCAGTGCGGCCGGTGAGGTCGTCTATGCCGGCAACGAGCTGCGCGGCTATGGCAATCTCGTCCTGCTGCGTCATCGCGAGGGCTGGGTCAGCGCCTACGCTCATCTGGAGGATATCCGCGTCAGCCGCGGCGAGGTGCTCGCCCAGGGTGTGGTGCTCGGAACCGTGGGCTCGAGCGGTGGGGTGGATCGGCCCCAGCTCCATTTCGAACTCCGACGCGGCCGGCAGGCCATCGATCCTGCCACCCGCCTTCCCGGTGTGTGACGATCAGTCGAGCCCGATCCCGGCCTTGCCGGCCCAATCACGAATGAACTGCCAGGCAACCCGGCCCGAGCGATGGCCGCGGGTCATCTGCCATTCGAGGGCCGCGCGCTGCAGCGCCTCGCCCTCCATCGGCAGCCCGAAATGCCGGGCATAGCGTTCGACGATGGCAAGGTAGGTCGCCTGATCGCAGGGGTGAAAACCGAGCCAGAGCCCGAACCGGTCGGACAGTGCCACCTTCTCGTCGATCCCTTCATGGACGTGGATCGCGGCGCGCTCTTCATTTTCCTGCATCTCACGCGGCATCAGATGACGCCGGTTGGTGGTGGCATGGAACAGGATGGCGTCCATGCCGCTGCCGATCCCGCCCTCCAGCAGGGATTTCATGGCCTTGTAGCTCGGGTCCTGCGCCTCGAAGGAAAGATCGTCACAGAACAGGATCACCCGGCGGCCCGCACCGCCCAGCACCACCAGCAGGTCGTGCAGGCTGGCGAGGTCTTCTGCCGCGATCTCCACCAGCGCGGGCGGTGTGGCATGGCTGGCCAGCAGGTCGGCGTGGACGGCCTTGACGAGGGCCGATTTGCCCATGCCGCGCGCACCCCAGAGCAGGGCATGATTGGCCGGATAGCCATCGGCAAAGGCGCGCGCATTGGCCAGCAGGGTGGCTGCATGCCGCTCGACCCCGACAAGCAGGTCGAGGGCCGGCACGAAGCCGGGCTGAACGGGGATCACGGCCCGTGCTGGGGCGTCCCAGCGGAAATGATGCGACGTCGACGGCAGCTGGCGGGCGCGTGTCGGTTCCAGGGCCAGACGCTCCAGCGCGGTGGCCAGGCGTCCGATCGCTCGGGCCCAGGACGGGTGCAGGTTCTTCATCTCTGCCGTGAGCTTGGGAGCGGGCAGGCATGTGCCAAGAGAGGGTGCCGTCCGGCTTTCGTTGCCCCGGGGGAGCGTTCATGTATATTCCGGCCCGGTCCCGGAATGTCATGAGGATGTCCCGGGCCCCGATTTTCCAAGCTGGACGGGAGCATGATGTTCGGTATCAACCAGGCCTGGGCGGCGGCGCCGGGCGGCGGCGCGGGCGGTGGCGGCGATCTGCTGCTGAGCTTCCTGCCGCTGATCCTGATCTTTGTGGTGTTCTATTTCCTGCTCATTCGCCCGCAGCAGAAGCGCCTGAAGGAGCATCGGGACATGCTGGCCGCGATCCGGCGCGGCGACCGCGTGGTGACGGGCGGGGGGATCATCGGCACGGTGCACAAGGTCGAGGATGACGAGCTGACCCTCGATATCGCCGAGGGCACACGGGTCAAGGTCGTGCGCTCGATGATCGCCAATGTGATCTCCAAGCCCAAGCCTGTCGCCAATGACAGCGCGGTCCCGGACAAGGACGACGACGCCGGCCGCTAGGTCGACGGCTGAGCAAGGAGCGGCTGAAAGGCACGCGCGATGGTTCATATCGCCCCATGGAAGATCGTCCTGATCCTGCTGATCTGCGCGGCCGGGCTGCTCTACGCTGCGCCCAACCTCATGTCGGCGGAAACGCGGGCATGGATGCAGCGCAACCTGCCGGGCTGGATGCCGACCCAGTCGATCAATCTCGGGCTCGATCTGCAGGGTGGTTCCTACCTGCTTCTCGAGGTCGATACCGCGACGGTGGTGAACGACCGGCTGACCAGTCTTGCCGATGCGATTCGCGGTGAGCTGCGCAGCGAAAACATCCGCGCGACCGGGATCGGTGTGGTTGATCAGGGCGTGGAGTTGACCCTTGTTGAGGCTGCCCAGCTCGCCGCCGCACGGACCGCCATCCGCGACCTGGAAGCCGCCGGCAATCTGGCCATCGACGAGCAGGAAGGGGCAGGGCTTCGGGTCACCTATAGCGAGGCGGCAAGGGAGGATTTCATCGCCCAGGCCGTGGCCCAGTCGATCGAGATCGTGCGCCGCCGGATCGACGAGACCGGGACGCGTGAGCCGCTGATCCAGCGCCAGGGGGCCGACCGCATCCTGCTGCAACTCCCCGGCATTCAGGATCCTCAGCGGGTCAAGGACCTGCTGGGCCAGACCGCCAAGATGACCTTTCACATGGTCGACGAATCGGTCAGTGCGCGCGACGCCCAGGGCGGACGCCTGCCGCCGGGGGTCATGCGCGTGCCCACCCAGGACGGGCTCGGCTTCGAGATCGTGCGCAGAACGCCAGCACTGGGGGGCGAATCCCTGGTCGATGCCCAGCCCACCTTTCAGGAGGGTCAACCCGTCGTCAGCTTCCGGTTCGACACCCGTGGCGGGCGTATCTTCTGCCGGATCACCTCGGAGAATGTCGGCCGTCGTTTCGCGATCATCCTCGATGACGAGGTCATTTCAGCACCCGTGATCCGGGATGCGATCTGCGGCGGCAGTGGTGTGATCTCGGGCAGTTTCACGGTCGAGACCGCCAATGATCTGGCCATCCTGTTGCGCGCCGGCGCCCTGCCGGCGCCGCTCGAGGTGCTGGAAGAGCGCACGGTTGGCCCGAGCCTCGGCGCGGATTCGGTGGCCGCCGGCCAGATTGCGGCCCTCGTTGCGCTGGGCGGCGTGATCGTCTTCATGATCGTCACCTATGCCCTGTTCGGGCTGTTCGCGGCGACCGCCCTGCTGGTCAACATGGCGCTGATCTTTGCGATCCTCTCTGCCCTGCAGGCCACGCTGACGCTGCCGGGGATCGCCGGGATCGTGCTGACGGTGGGGATGGCGGTGGATGCCAATGTGCTGATCTTCGAGCGTATCCGTGAGGAGATACGCAATGGACGCACGCCCATCAGCTCCATCGATCAGGGCTATCAGGGGGCCTTGTCGACCATTCTGGATGCAAACATCACGACCCTGATCGCGGCCCTGTTCCTCTACACCTTCGGGTCCGGGCCGGTGAAGGGTTTTGCGGTGACGCTCGCGGTCGGCATCGTGACCTCGCTGTTCTCGTCCATCTGGCTGACGCGCCTCATGGTCGTCACCTGGCTGCGCGCGACCCGGCCGAAGGAACTGAATGTATGATCAGCGGCCTGCACATCTTTCCCGACGAGCCGAAGCTCGACATCATCCGCCTGCGCTATGTGGCGGCAGCGATCTCGGCCGTGCTGCTGCTCGGCTCGCTGGGTCTGGCCTTCACCAAGGGCCTGAATTTCGGCATCGACTTTCTCGGCGGTTCGATGGTCGAGGTAAGGTTTCCGCAAGCGCCTGATCTGACCGAGCTGCGTGAGCGCCTGGGCGCCCTCGGCCTCGGCGATGTCAGCCTGCAACAGTTCGGCGAGCCGGAAGATGTGCTGATCCGCATTCCGCGCCAGCCGGGCGAGGAAGAGGCCCAGATGGCGGCACTGGCCGAGGTACGGGCCGCACTGGGCGAGGAAGTCGACTATCGCCGGACCGAGGTCGTGGGCCCCACCGTAGGGGCGGAGTTGATCCAGGCGGGCACGCTGGCGGTGTTGCTCAGCCTCTCCGGCATCCTGCTCTACATCTGGTTCCGTTTCGAATGGCATTACGGGCTGGCGGCGGTGGCGGCCCTGACCCATGACGTCATCGCGACCATCGGGCTCTTCGCCTTCACGCAGCTGGAATTCGGGCTTTCGACCGTGGCCGCGGTGCTGCTGATCGCCGGCTATTCGATCAACGACACGGTCGTGGTGTTTGACCGGGTGCGGGAAAAATTCCGCAAGTACAAATCCTTGCCGGTGAAGGAGGTGCTCAACCTCGCGATCAACAAGACCCTGTCGCGTACGCTCGTGACCAGCATCACCACGCTGCTGGCTCTTGGGGCGCTCTACTTCTTTGGCGGCGAGGTGCTGCAGAGCTTCATTCTGGCGATGATCTGGGGTGTGGTGATCGGCACCTATTCCTCGATCTTCATCGCCGTACCGATGCTGCTGTTCTTCCGCATTCGACGGGAGGACGCCGCGGCCCAGCCCGTCGGCGGCCGGGAAGGGGAGGTCGAGAGCCCGGAACCCACCCCGGAGGCGGGGCGTTAGGCGGGCATCATGCCGGATATCACGCCTCTCGTCCCTGTCGGTGCCCAGATCATCCAGAGCTACGGGCCCGAGGGGTTCCGTGTCTCGGGCACGGTGTTCGAGGGGGCCGTGCTGGTGCGCCCTGATCGCACCCAGCCCTGGCTTGGCCCCGAAGCGGCCGGTCTGAGTGACGGCGTGAAGGAAATGGACATGGCCGCCCTGAGTGCAGAGTTGGGCGAGATCGACGTGCTGTTGCTGGGCTGTGGGGTGAAGGGTGTGTTCGTGCCGCCATCGTGTCGGGCCGAGCTGGGCCGGGAGGGCCTGCCGGTAGAGGCGATGTCGACCGGGGCCGCCTGCCGGACCTTCAACGTCCTGATGGCCGAGGGAAGGCGGGTCGCGGCCCTGCTGATTCCGCCGCAGCCCTGATCGCCAAAAAGAAAAAAGGCCGCCCCGTTCACCGGTGCGACCTCTTTCTCAAAAAACTCTCGAACCAGTTCCGATCAGGTTGAAGTCCCTGATCCTTAACTGCTTCAGCCAGCCTTTTCGAGGTTCTCGGCCGCGAACTCCCAATTCGCGAGATTGTCGACGAAGGCTGTGAGGAAGTCGGGCCTACGGTTCTGGTAGTCCAGATAATAGGCATGCTCCCAGACATCGCAGGTCAGGAGCGGGGTCAGCGAGGGGTTGCTGATCGGCGTCTCGGCATTGGGGGTCTTCATGACCTCGAGCTTGCCGTTGCCGTTCAGCACCAGCCAGGCCCAGCCGGAACCGAATTGCGTGGCCCCGGCCTGCTTGAAGGCGTCCTTGAAGGCGTCGACACTGCCGAAATCTTCCGTGATCTTGCTCTCGAGATTGCCGGGCATGGCGCCGCCGCCATTCGGCTTCATCGAATTCCAGAAGAATGTGTGGTTCCACACCTGGGCGGCGTTGTTGAAGATGCCCTGCTTGTCGGCCTGGCCGGCGACGGCGCGGACGATGTCCACATCGCTCTTGCCTTCCAGATCGGTGCCCTCGATCAGCTTGTTGCCGTTCGTCACATAGGCATTGTGGTGCTTGCCATGGTGGAACTCGAAGGTCTGGGCCGACATGTAGGGCACCAGCGCATCCTTCGCGTAGGGCAGTTCGGGCAGTTGCAGGGCCATGGAGATACTCCTTTTATCGCGGTTCGGGTCAGGATGGATCCGTGAGCCTCAAGATGGGTCGCACCGCCGGGCTGTGAAGCCGAGGGCGCACCAGGTCAGCCGGCCATGACCCTCGAGGAGGCACTGGCCGCCTGCCTGGCCAGGCTGCGGGCAGAGGATCGCGACCGCTTCCTGACGCTGTCCTTTCTGCCAACGCGGTTGCGCGGCCATGGTTGCGCGCTATTCGCCTTCATGGCCGAGATCGCGAAGACACGGGAGGTCGTGAGCGATCCGATGCTGGGCGAAATCCGCCTGCAATGGTGGCGCGACCGGGTGCGGGAAATCCATATCGGCGAGGTTGCGCGTCATGAGGTGCTGATCCCTCTGGCTGCCGCCATGAAGAGCTGCTCATGGGATGAGGCGCCCCTTCAGGCCATGATCGATGCGCGCAGCTTCGACCTGGATGATGCGCCCCCGGAAACGCTGGGCGATCTCGAGAGCTATATCGAGGATACCGCGGCCCGGCCCCTGCGCCTGCTCCTGGATGCGGCGGGCGTGGGCGAGGAAGCAGCACGGGCTGCCATGCGCCATGTCGGGCTCGCCTACGGGCTGGTGGGGATCGTACGGGCTGTGCCGGTCCATGCGCGTCAGGGGCGGTGCTATCTTCCTGCCGACATGCTGGGCGAGGCCGGGCTGAGTGCGGGAGCAGTGACCGGGGTATTGGCCGCGCAGGCAGCACCATCGCAAGACAGGGCCGCGGCGATCGAGGCGGTGATGGCGCGCCTGCTCGACCGGGTGCGCGAACACCTTGCCTTTGCGGCGAGTTATCGTCGGGCCACGCCGCGCCGGGCGGATGGCGTGCTGATCGCCGGGCTTGTCGCCGATCATCACCGGCGTCGCCTGTTGAGGTTGGAAACGATATCTCTTCCGGCTGCGGCCGCTCAGCCGGCACCGATGTTGCCGGCGGCGCTGGCGCGGGGGTGGTTCCAGCGGCCGCTCGACCGCCTCCACGCCACCTGCACCGCGACGACCCCAACGGGCTGAGCTTTTTTGCCGCCCATGCAGGGCAGACACGCAGGCGGTCTGCCGGCGTTGCTTTTCCGATGTCGATTGCCTAGTTTCCGCGCCGGTGTGGGGAGCGCTTAGCTCAGCCGGTAGAGCAACTGACTTTTAATCAGTAGGTCCAGGGTTCGA
>CAZPBH010000071.1:0-4206 GCA_964584645.1 uncultured Rhodospirillales bacterium
CGGGCGCTGGTGGAAGCACGGCAACGACAACTGGAAGGCCAGCGACAAGCATGAGCCGCGTTCCGGCCCGCGGGGCCGCCCCCCCATCGCAGGAGCTGCGCGAGGCGCTGCTCGCCTGCCGCGACGCCTTTGTGCCGGTCGCGATCTTCTCGATGTTCATCAACCTGCTGATGTTCGTCAGCCCGCTCTACATGCTGCAAGTCTACGACCGGGTGCTGAGCTCGGGCTCGCAGCCGACGCTGGCGGCGCTGACCGTGATTGCGTTCATCGCGCTGGCCTGTTTCGGGCTTTTCGAGATCGTGCGTTCGCGGCTGCTGGTGCGCGCCGGCATCAAGTTTGATGCGCTGATGGGTGAGCGGGTCTTCGGTGCCGTCTACCGCGCCAACATCGTTCGTGGTGGGGAGATGGGGACGGCCCAGTCGGTGCGCGATCTCGATCAGATCCGTGAATTCCTGACCGGCGGCGGGCTGATCGCCTTCTTCGACGCGCCCTGGGTCCCGATCTTCGTGATCGTGACCTTCCTGATGCATCCCTGGCTGGGCGCGCTGTCGCTGGCCGGGGTGATCATCATCTTCCTGCTGGCGCTGGCGAACGAGATGACCACGCGCAAGCCGCTGACCGAAGCCTCGACGCGCAATGTCCGCGCCAATTATTTCATCTCCAACTCGACCCGCAATGCCGAGGTCATCAACGCGATGGGCATGCTGCAGCCGGTGATGGCCCGCTGGCGCCAGCTGCATCACCAGGCGCTGGGCCTGCAGGCGGTCGCCTCGGACAATGCCGGCGCCGTGATGGGCGCCCAGAAGGCGATCCGCTTCGGGCTGCAGGTCGGCATTCTCGGGCTCGGCGCCCTGCTGGTGCTGGACAACCAGATGACGGCGGGTGTCATGATCGCGGCCTCCATCATCATGGGCCGCGCGCTCGCCCCGGTGGAGATGGCCGTCGGCCAATGGAAGAATTTCGTCAACGCACGCACCGCCTATACCCGGCTTCAGGCCCTGCTCTCCGCGATCCCGAGCGATGTCCAGCGGCTCTCGTTGCCAGCACCAGAGGGGCATCTGGAGTTCAACCAGGTGCTGGCCGGTGCCCCCGGCAGGCAGGAGCTGATCCTGCGCGGTGTCAGTTTCACAGTGCGCCCCGGCCAGATCATGGGCGTGATCGGCCCCAGCGGTGCCGGCAAGAGCACGCTGGCCCGTGTCGTCACCGGGGTCTGGCCGGTGCTCTCGGGCGAGGCCAAGCTCGACGGGTCGGAGCTGCGGCACTGGAATCCCGAGGAGCTGGGCCAGTTCATGGGTTATCTGCCCCAGGATGTGGAGCTGTTCGACGGCACGGTGGCCGAGAACATCTCGCGCTTCCAGGCAGCCGATGACAGCACCAGCATCATCGAGGCCGCCAAGCTCGCCGGGGTGCACGAGATGATCGCCAACCTGCCGCAGGGCTACAACACGCCCATCGGTGTCGGCGGCCAGGCCCTCTCCGGTGGTCAGCGCCAGCGCATCGCCCTGGCGCGGGCGCTGTTCCGCATGCCGCCGCTGATCGTGCTGGACGAGCCGAACTCCAATCTCGACAGCGAGGGTGAGCAGGCGCTGGCCCAGGCGCTCGTGACCCTCCGCGATCAGGGCAAGACCGTGGTCGTCATCACGCACCGCCCGGCCCTGCTGAATTCGGTGGACGAGATCCTCGTGATGCGCGATGGCCGGGTCGAGACGCTGGGGCCACGCGATGATGTGCTGAGCAAGTTTGCCCGCCCCAATGTCGTGCCCATGCAGGGCGGCAAGGGCTGAGCCGTCCGTTAGGGGGGCGGGGGTTGCCACGCGCACCTGGCCGGCCCGCCATCGGATCGCCACAGAAAGCATGATAGAGGTCTGAGCGCATGAAATTGCCCGCCCTGTTCAATCGCCCGCGTGAAGTGGCCCCGGTCAACGCCGCCCCGGCCGAGGTCGAGGGTTTCACCTACCGCGTCTACAATGATGACCAGCTGCTGCAGGCTCGCCGGGACATCGCGCCCTATGTGCTGACCGGCACGGTGGTCGCGGCCGTGCTGATCGGCGCGCTGGTGTTCTGGAGCGCGGTCGCGCCGCTGGCGAGCGGGGCGGTCGGGCCCGGCGTCATCTCGGTGGAGAGCAACCGCAAGACGATCCAGCATCTCGAGGGCGGGATCGTGCGGGAGATCCATGTTGGCGGGGGCGATATGGTGGAGCCCGGCGACCCGCTGATCACGCTCGATGCCACCCGCGCCAATGCCGAGGCCGAGGTGTTCGCAAACCGCTATTATTCGGCGCTGGCCCATCTCTCCCGGCTGCAGGCCCAGCGCGACGGGGCGGAAAGTGTGACCTACCCGCCCGATTTGCTGCAGCGCGCCGCCGAGAACCAGCCTGTCGCAGATGCCATCGCGGCCCAGAACGCCGCCTTTGCCAGCCAGGTCGAAACGCTTGCCGGCCGTCGCGGCATCCTCGAGGAACGGATCGCGCAGGCGCAGGAACAGATCAACGGGCTGAACGCCCAGATATCCTCCCTGCAGGAGCAGCTTCGCCTGATCCGTGAAGAGGAGCGCGATGCCCTGCAGCTGATGGAGCAGGGCCTGATGCGCCGCCCGCGCCTGCTGGCGCTGCAGCGCGAGGCCAGCGCGCTGGAGGGCCGCATCGCCGATGCCCGCTCGCAGATTGCCCAGGTCAACCAGCGTATCGCCGAAAGCGAATTGCAGATCATCGATCTGGAGAACTCGTTCCGCGAGGAAGTGCTGGGCGAATTGCGGACCAAGCAGGACGAGGTCGCCAATCTGTTCGAGCAGCTGACGGCTGCGCGCGACGTGCTGGATCGCACCGTCCTGCGGGCGCCGGTACGGGGTACGGTGATCGGGGTCAAGGTGACCACCATCGGCGGGGTGGTGCAGCCCGGCCAGCCGCTGATGGATATCGTGCCGACCGATGATGACCTGATCATCTCCGCACAGGTGCAGCCGCAACACATCGATTCGCTCTATGTCGGCATGCCGACCGAGGTGATGATGAGCGGGCTCGACATGCAGACGACCCCCAATCTGAACGGGGAGGTGATCTCCCTGTCGGCCGACCGGCTGATCGACGAGCGCACCGGCATGCCCTATTTCGAGGCCGAAGTGCGCATCGACGCCGATCAGCTCGAAGGGCTCGACCGGGTGCGGCTGATGCCCGGCATGCCCGCCGATGTGATCTTCATCTCGGGCGAGCGCACCGCCATCGGCTATTTCTTCGGTCCGCTGCTGAAGGCAACGCGCAAGGCCATGGTCGCCGAATAGGGGTCTGGCCGGCTCCCTCACGGACCGGGCGGAACCAGGCCCTCAATCCGCGGGTGACCTGCCTTGGCCGAGCGCTGCGATCCGCCGCTCGGCAGCGGCGGCCCAGCGTGCCGCATCGAAAAGCTGCAGCGCATCGGCGCGGGCCTTCTCGCCCAGCCGGGTGGCCAGGTCCAGGTCGTCCCGCAGTCTGCGAAGGGCCGCAGCGGCGGCATCGATGTCGGGCTCGGCCCAGAGGCTCCCGGGATCGTGATAGCGCCGGCCGGGATTGGTTGCCGGGACCAGCCGGGCCGCAATCGGCATGCTGTTGCCGGCGTCCAGAAAATCGGTCGTGCCGGACCAGTCGGTGGCGATGACCGGCCGGGCGGCCAGCATCGCCTCGGCCGGGATCAGCCCGAAGCCCTCCGAGCGGTGCAGCGACAGCACGGCATCGCTGGCGGCCAGCAGGGCTGCCATGCCGGCCTCATCCAGCCCCTCGGCGATCAGCTGCACCCGCGCTGGCGTGCGGGCGATGCTGGCGCGCAGGGCCTCGGCCCCGGCCGGATCGTTGGCGAGGCCGCCGGCCTTCAGGACCAGCAGCGCGTCGGGATCCTCGCCAAAGGCGCGCGCGAAGGCCTCGATGCTCGCCAGCGGGTTCTTGCGCTCGAAGCCCGAGGCGATGTTGAACGCCCCCAGTGCGATGAACGCCGCCGGGTCCAGCCCCAGCCGCGCCCTCGCCTGCAGGCGCTCGTGCGGCGGGGCGGCCAGATGCGGTGCCGCCATCAGCGGATGGCCCACGGCCTCGACCGGCACATTGAAGGCCGGCCGGAATGCCTCCGCACAGAAACGCGATGAGGCCCAGATCGCATCAATCCCTGACCCCGCCACCTGCCAGAGCGGATCGAGGCGCGGCAGCTCCCACGCCCATGCGGCCACGCGCCAGGATCGCGCCA
>CAZPBH010000071.1:4216-6188 GCA_964584645.1 uncultured Rhodospirillales bacterium
AGTCAGCCCGGGCGGCGGGGTCGGGATCGGCGCCGGTCCTGCCATACCGGGGCGGCCGGCCAGCAAGGGGCCGACATCGATGGCGTAAACGGGGCGGCCCAGATGCGTTTGAAGGGCGGCGAGCGACAGACGGGCGATCTGCCCCAGCCCGGTCGGCTGGCTCAGCTCGCCGATCACGATCACCGGCAATGCGGCGGGATCGGGCCGCGATTTCGCGGGTGGGGGGCAGGCCAGCGTGCCGAGCCGGGCGATCAGGCGGTGGCGAAGGCGCTCGGGCACCAGGGCCCGCGCGATCGCGCGCATCCCTCCTGCCATCGGGGCCCGGCCTCAGCGGGCGGCGGTCACATCGACCAGCACATCCCCCAATTGCCCGGCCAGAACCCGCCAGTTGAGGGCCTGATCGACCAGCGCCCTCGCGCCGCGGGCGCAGCGCTCGTGCAGGCCGGGCTCGGTGATGAACCGGCTGATGGCGGCCGCCAGATCCTCCGGCTGATGGGAGGCGGCGATCAGCCCTGTTTCGCCATCGTGCACCTGCTCGACCAGACCGCCGACCGGGCTCGCCACGACCGGAACGCCCCAGGCATAGGCGAGCGGAATGATGCCCGACTGGCTGGCCTCGACATAGGGCAGCACCACCAGATCGGCGCGCCGGAACAGCGTCTCGATTTCGCCCTCGGGGATCCAGCGATTGATGAGTTCGACATCGCCTGCAAGCGGTGCGAGATCGCAGGCCTGCCCCGCCCCGGCGATGGTGAGATGCACCTCCGCCCCGGCTGCGCGCAGCCGGCTCACCGCGGCCACGAGACGGTCGAGGCCCTTGTATTTCAGGATGCGCCCGAAGAACAGCAGGCGCAGCGGCCGGCGGTGCAGCCGGGCGAGCGGTGTGCCCGGATCCTGATCGGCCAGCACGCCGAGCGGCACGTTCGTCATCCGCGTCGCGCCCAGCTGCAACCTGTCCTGCAGGCGCAAGCCGACGGCGCGGCTCTGGGTGATGACATGGTCAGCCGAACCGACCGTTCGGTCCATAAGGGTCTGGACCAGCAGATTGCGCTCGCCGGGGTGCATCTCGGCATCATGGGCCATGGTCACCCGCCGGATGCCGGCTGCGCGAAAGCCGCGGCTGGCGGCGTATTCCCACAGATGCGGCATGGTCGACAGGACCGTGCCGATCCCGGCCGCGCGCAGATAGCCCATCAGCTCGCGCCGGATGGCGCCCAGCGCCAGGCTGCGGCGCAGAAAGGAGAAATGGTCGGTATAGGTATCGACCACGTGCATCGGCAGGCCGAGGGCCGCAATCGACGGGAAGATCTCCGCCTGCCGGGACACGCTCAGATGCACATCGAAACGCCCATCCTCGGCCAGCGCCTGACCGATCCGCTTGGCCAGCAGCGGCCCGGCCGCCCGGCGTCCCCAGTTCCACACGAGCACCGGCAGGCGGGGGGCGGCGGCTGGCGCCTGGGGCACGCTCGCGACGGCCTCCGCAGGCGGCGCAGCCCGAGCGCCCATGGCGCGGCGCGACAGGGTCATGCTGTTGCCGCCTGGCGCCATCTTCAACGATCCCTTCTCATGGCGTTGAATGCTCCGTTCTTGCCGCTCAATAGCGCAGGCTGCCCGAGGCGAGGCGGTCCATGTCGGCAGCGACCATGCGCTCGACCAGCTCCCCGAATCCCACGCGGCGCTGCCAGCCGAGTTCCGCCTCGGCGCGGGAGGGATCGCCGAGCAGCAGATCGACCTCGGCCGGCCGGTAGAATTCGGGGTTCACCCGCACCCGCAGCTTGCCCGAGCGTGTGCAGCGCCCGGTCTCGCCCTCGCCCTCGCCCTCCCAGGCGAGCGGCATGCCGGCCGCCTCGGCCGCAAGGCTGACGAACTCGCGCACCGAATGGGTCTCGCCGGAAGCGAGCACATAATCGCCTGCCTGATCGGCCTGCAGCATCAGCCACATTCCTTCGACGTAATCGCCGGCGAAGCCCCA
>CAZPBH010000071.1:6198-9096 GCA_964584645.1 uncultured Rhodospirillales bacterium
CAGTCGCGCTTGGCATCGAGATTGCCAAGCTCAAGGACATCGTCCTCGCCATTCATGATGCGTGCCAGTCCGAGCGTGACCTTGCGGGTCACGAATTCGGTCCCCCGCAACGGCGATTCATGGTTGAACAGAATGCCGCTGCTGGCATGCATCGCGTAACTTTCGCGATAATTCACCGTAATCCAGTGGCCGTAAAGCTTGGCCACGCCGTAGGGACTGCGCGGATAGAACGGCGTCGATTCCTTCTGCGGTGTCTCAACCACCTTGCCGAACATTTCCGAGGTCGAACTCTGGTAGAAGCGCGCCTCGGGCGCCTCCATGCGCAGCGCCTCCAGCAAGCGGGCCACCCCCAGCGCATCGACGTCGGCAGTGTAGATCGGCTGCTCGAACGAGGTCTTCACGAAACTCTGCGCCGCGAGGTTATAGACCTCGTCGGGGCGGATTTTCTTGATTGTTTCCAGGATGTTGGAGAATTCGACCAGATCGAGGTGCACATAACGCACAGCGCGGTCGATGCCCAGATCGGTCAGCCGCCAGGTGTTGATGGAGGACGCACGGCGCACCGCACCCCATACCTCATAGCCTTCCCCCAGAAGCAGTTTTGCGAGATACGCGCCGTCCTGTCCGGTGATCCCGGTGATGAGTGCTTTTTTCGGCATCGGATCCGTTATGGCCGCAGATTGCGGCAGTTTGACACAGACACGGGCGGCGAATCGGCCGCCGCCCCGGCCGGCTGCGTGTGTTTCACGCCCGGGGGGTCCGCTGTCAAGCCAGCGATGAGATGATCACGGCTTCCAGACATGCATTCCCCGGGTTTTCGAGCTCGGCAGGACGTTCCACGCGCGGGCCATCCAGACCCGGCACAAGTTCCACAACATGACCGTTTTCCCAAAGCCGCGCCGTCGCCGACAGGAAGCCGATCCGGCACCCATGCGTCGGCGCCAGCGGGGCCCGGCGGCCCGGTTCGATCCGCAGCCGTTCCACCTTGCCATGGGCATGGCGGGTGACCTCATCGACGGTCCCCCAGGGATGGTGGATGGCCAGCGCGTGGGTCAGTCGTTCGGGGTCGCGCTGGCGGAGTTCATCGACGATCACGCGGACTTCCTGCGCCTGCGAGCGGTCGGCCACCAGAACCGCATCGTTCATCGCGACACAGATCAGGTCCTTCACCCCGATGGCGGCGAGCAGCGGGCCGTCGCTGCGCAGATAGCTGCGCTGGACGCCGCGCATCACGACCTCCCCCTCGACGACATTGCGGCTCCGGTCCTTGGACCCGAGATCCCACAGCGCGACCCAGGAGCCGACATCCGACCAGGCGAAATCGGCCGGCACGACGGCGGCCCGTGTCGTCTTTTCCATCAGGGCGTAGTCGACCGAGATGCCCTCCAGCGGCTCCAGCGCGGCAGCGTCGAGGCACAGCGCGCGGCCATTGCGCTGACGGCCGCGCGCGACCGCCGCTTCCGCCGCCTTCATCACCTCGGGCGCATGGCGGCGCATCTCGGCGCGCAGGACCCCGACCGGAAACAGGAACATGCCCGAATTCCACAGCCAGATCCGTTCGGCCAGATAGCGCGTCGCGGTCTCCAGATCGGGTTTCTCCACGAACCTGTCGATCGCGAACACGCCGGGCGCATCGTCCAGCGCCGCCCCCTGGGCGATATAGCCATAGGCGGTCTCGGCATGGCTCGGCATCAGGCCGAAGGTGACGAGGCGTCCCTGCCCGGCCGCGTGCATGCCCGTCGCCACGGCCTGCGCGAAAGCAGCGTGATCGGGCAGCCACTGATCGGCCGGCAGTACCAGCATGAAGTCGTCTTCGGGCAGCAGCATGGCGGCCACCGCCACCGCCGGTGCGGTGTTGCGGGCGACACTCTCCAGCACGATGCGGGCGGGTGTGATCCCCAGCTCGCCCAGCTGTTCCACCACCAGCTCCTCATGGCGCTCGGCACAGATGACGAGCGGGTCCCCCATGCCGGCATGGCGCACACGCAGCGCGGTATCGGACAACAGGCTGGTCAGCCCGGCCAGCGACAGGAACTGCTTGGGCATCTCGGCCCGCGACAGGGGCCAGAGCCGGGTACCGGAACCTCCGGACAACAGGACGGGATGCAGGGCGGCCATCGGATTTCGTTCGGAGTTCGGCCAGATGGGGCGGGCGAAGCCGCCGGCGAGAGACAGGGTGAACCCGCGCGACGGGGCGCGCCTTGCGCGCCTTATAGAACGGTGACCGCCGCATCGCAACAAAGCGCTGGCCAGCCATGTGTGTTTTGCTGTACCCCCAACCCGCCATCGCGAGACCGGATTTCACCTGCCGGCTATCAGCGGTGGTGGCGGCGGTCGGCCCTCGGCACGGCCGGCTGCGATGCCCAAATGCACGTCGGCCTTCAGGCCCCGACACGACAAACCGCGAAGCGGACCGGCGAAGCGGATCCATCCTGCCCATGACCGCCCAACGACCCATCGTTCATCAGTATCATGCCGGTTCCGCCCCGGGCGACGGCATCACCAACGGCCTGTTCTATGCCCGGCGCCTGTTGCGCGCCATGGGCTATGTCTCCGAGATCTACTGCGAGCAGGTGGCGCCGGAACTGGCGGGCGAGATCCACCCGCTGAGCGCGCTTCGGGCCGAGCCACAGATGGTGCTGCTGGTCCACCATTCTCTGGGCCATGAGAATATGGGCTTCCTGGAGCGTCTCGGCGTGCCGATGGTGATGGTCTATCACAACATCACCCCGCCGGAATTCCTCTCCGGCCGGTTGCGGGAACTGGCGGTGCAGGGCCGCACCCAGCTGGCGGGCTGGGCTGGCCGGTTCGTCGCTGCGGTCGGCGATTCGGCCTACAATGCCGAGGAGCTGGTTGCCGCCGGCTATGAGGGTGCCTCCGAATTGCCGCTGCTGCTGG
>CAZPBH010000072.1:0-8889 GCA_964584645.1 uncultured Rhodospirillales bacterium
TCTCGATGCGCGCGCAACCCGGCTGGTGGGCATCGTGCGCAAGGGCGGTGTGGTGGAGAGCACCGACCGGCGCGATGATCGCAGCTACCGGCTTGGCCCCGATCAGGTGCGCGAGGTCGAGCCGGGCGATCTGATCCGCGGCAAGGTGCGTGGCCGCGACAACGAGGTGCTGATCGAGCAGGTGATCGGCAAGATCACCGATCCCGGCGCGATCAGCCTGATCGCCGCCACCTCGCGCGGCCTGCCCATGCAGTTCTCCGCCGCCGCGGAACGCGAGGCGGAGGCCGCGAAGGTGCCCACCCTGCGCGGTCGCGAGGATCTGCGGGACGTCCCGCTTGTCACCATCGACGGCGCCGATGCCCGGGATTTCGACGATGCCGTATGGGCGGAGCCTGATGACGATCCGGCCAACCCCAAAGGCTGGCGCTGTCTGGTCGCGATCGCTGATGTCGCCCATTACGTCAGGCCGGGCTCACCGCTTGATCGGGCAGCCCATGAGCGGGGCAATTCCACCTATTTTCCCGATCGGGTGATCCCGATGCTCCCCGAAGCGCTCTCCAACGGGCTCTGCTCGCTGCGCCCGAACGAACCGCGCGCCTGCATGGCCTTCTGGCTCTGGCTCGACGCCGAGGGGCGGCTGATCCGCCACCGGCTGGTGCGTGGGCTGATGCGCTCGGCCGCCCGGCTGACCTACACTCAGGTGCAGGACGCGCTCGACGGCTGCCCGGATGACACCACCGGCCCCCTGCTGGAGCCGGTCCTGAAGCCGCTGCTGGGCGCTTATGGGGCGCTGGAGAAGGCACGCCAGAAGCGCGGCAC
Source organism: uncultured Rhodospirillales bacterium (assembly GCA_964584645.1). GTDB lineage: Bacteria > Pseudomonadota > Alphaproteobacteria > CAZPBH01 > CAZPBH01 > CAZPBH01. The sequence continues at coordinate 820 of CAZPBH010000072.1, forward strand.
GCTGGAGATCGACCTGCCCGAGCGGCAGATCAGGCTGGGTGAGAAGGGCGAGGTCGAGGCGGTCACGATCCGGCCGCGCCTGACCGCCCACAAGCTGATCGAGGAAATGATGATCGCCGCCAATGTCGCGGCGGCCGAGACACTCGAACGTCTGCATCAGCCCGCACTCTATCGGATTCACGACAACCCGGACCCGCAGAAGCTGCAGGGTCTGGAAGACACGCTCCGCAGCCTCGATCTGGGCTCGATCCGGGGTCGGCAGATCCGTCCCGGCCAGCTCACGCGCGTCCTGCAGCGGGCGAGCGCCATGGGCAGCGGCCCGCTGGTCAGTGAGCTTGTGCTGCGCTGTCAGGCCCAGGCCCGCTACCAGCCCGAGAACATCGGCCATTTCGGCCTCGCCCTGCAGCGCTACACCCACTTCACCTCGCCCATCCGGCGCTATGCCGACCTGATCGTTCACCGTGCCCTGATCCGGGCTCTCGGTCTCGGTGGCGGCGGGCTGAGCGATGACGAGATGCTGCGGCTGGATTCCATCGGCCAGCACATCTCCTCGACCGAACGCCGCTCCATCGACGCCGAACGCGACGCCCATGACCGGTTCCTTGCCGGCTATCTCAGCCGCCAGCTCGGGGCCGAATTCGAGGCGCGGGTGTCGGGGGTGACACGCTTCGGCCTGTTCGTGACCTTCGAGGAAACGGGTGCCCAGGGTTTCGTGCCGATCCGCACCCTGCCCCAGGACCAGTACCGGCACGATCCGGGTCGCCACGCGCTGGTCGGCGCACGCCATGGCCGGCTCTACCGGCTCGGCCTGCCCGTGGCGGTGCGGCTGATCGAGGCCGATCCGGTGCAGGCTTCCACCGTCTGCACGCTTCTCGGTGACCCGGCAGAGAAAGAACAGGGTGGGCGCCATCAGGGCGGCCGTCATCAGGGCAGCAATCAAAGGCCGCCTTCCCGGCCCGGATCGCGCACACGCCGTCCGGGCAAGGGACGCACATAGCGAAGGCGGCAATTCGGGGCTTGATCAGCGGGCCGGTGCAGCGAACACTCTTCAGGTGATGAACCGCACCCTGCTCCGTTCCCTGTTCCTGACGGCCGTGCTCGCCCTCGGCGCTTGCGCTGGTGGCGGTGCGCGCGGACCCGTCAACGCCTCGATGCCCCCGAGCGGCCCCGACCCTGTGCTGTCCGCGGCCCTTTCCGGCATCGCCGAACGGTATATCGACCCCATCGCACCTGCCGACCTCATGGTGCATGGCCTCAATGGCCTCAAGGCGATCGATCCGAGCCTGCATGTCGAACGGGACATGGCCGGCTGGAGGCTTGTCGAGGGAGACCGGGAGCTGATCCGCTTCGAGGAAGATCCGGGTCCGGATTCCGAAGCCGTCGCTGCCCGCCTCAGCGACGGGGTGCGGCTGGCCCGGGATGAGGTTTCCCGGCTGCGTCAGGTCACCGATGCGGCCATCTATGCCGCTGTTCTGGGCGGAATCGCCAAGGAGCTCGACGGTTATTCGCGCTATCACGGGGCACGCTCCGCCGCCCAGCACCAGGCGCAGCGCGAGGGCTATGGCGGAATCGGCATTGCGGTCCGGCATATCGAGGGCAGCTATCGCGTCACCCGTGTGGTGGGCGGCGCACCGGCCGACCGCGCCGGGCTTCAGCCCGGAGACCGGCTTGTGGAGGTGGATGGGGTTGAGGCCGAACGGCTGAGCCCGACCGCCCTGCATGCCCGGCTGACCGGCCAGCCCGGGACCCGTCTCGCGCTCGCCTGGAGCCGGCCGGGCGATCTGGGGGCCGAGCTGGGTGCTACCACCTACCGTGCCGATCTGGAGCGCGAGCGTGTGATCAGCGAGACGGTGGCGGTCAGCACCAGCCAGGGCCTGCTGACCCTGAAGGTCGAGCGATTCAACGCCTCGACCACCGGCCAGATCGCCCGGGCCGTGACGCTGGCAGGGCCCGGCCTGCGGGGCATCGTGCTCGATCTGCGGGGCAATCCGGGCGGACTTCTCGATCAGGCGATCGCCACCGCCGACCTGTTTCTCGAAAGCGGAAAGCGGATCGTGACGACGGCCGGCCGGCATCCGCACAGCCTGCAGCGCTATGATTCCGGCTCCACGCTGATGGCCCGCGATGTGCCGATCATCGTGCTGATCGATGGCAGCACGGCAAGCTCGGCCGAATTGCTCGCAGCCGGCCTGCGCGACCATCGGCGAGCCGTTCTGGTCGGGGCACGGAGCCTCGGCAAGGGAAGTGTCCAGACCGTCCTGCCGCTTCCCCATGGCGGCGAATTCCTGCTGACCTGGTCGCGCCTGTTCACCCCGGGCGGTTCGATGATCCACGGCAATGGGCTGATTCCCGATCTCTGCCTGGCGGCGCGCGATCCCGACGGGCACTGCGCGCGGGCCGAGCTTGACGATGCCGGGGATACGGAAAGACGCGCTCACGCCCTGCTGCGGGATTCAGCCCGCTATCGCGACCTTCTGGCCGGGCCGACGGACAGACGCCGCGCGGTGGGCGCCTACCCGGCACCGATGCCGGAAGATGGCACGGACGATGCCCTTGACAGGGCAGCGGGCAGCTAGGTAGTGAATGTGCCTTCATGTCCGAGCGTCGCGCCGGGCGCAACCCTTGCTTACCCTCAAGCCCGGACCCTGTCATGGCCAAATCGGCAACCATTCTCGTCAAGCTCGTCAGCACCGCGGACACGGGATATTTCTACGTGACGAAGAAGAACCCGCGCACGCAGACCGAGAAGCTGGAATTTCGGCGCTATGACCCGAAGGTGCGCAAGCATGTCACCTTCAAGGAAGCCAAGATGAAGTGACGTGCCGGAGCATCCCCCGATCGCTTGGCGCTCAGGGAAGATGCTCCGATCACGGATGCGCTATTCACGAGTGCAGCGCTGGAATCCGATCCGATGGGGTCGGATTTTTTGTTTTGTGGTGGCCTCTGGGCCCGCACCCTGCGCTCACGACCAGCACACCGCGCTTGACAGGTGCACCGGCCGGAAATCAGTCGCTGCCGACCGCCAGCGGATCGCCCGTTTCCCGCGCAGTCGAAGGTGCACCCGCCTTGTCCAGATAGCGCACGCAGACACGGTTCCGCCCTGCGCGCTTGGCGTCATACAGGGCTTCGTCGGCGCGTTTGAGCACGACTTCGACGGCTTCTTCGCCGAGATCGGTGCAGGTCACCCCGAAACTGGCGGTGATCGCCAGGCTGCCGATCTCCGTCGACACGGCGACGGCCTCATTGGCAATCGCCCAGCGGAGCCGCTCGGCCACGGTAATGGCGGTTTCGTCATCCACACTCGGCAGCACGATCACGAATTCCTCGCCCCCGATCCGGGTCGCCAGATCGAAATTCCTGAGATGACGTTCCAGCCGCTTGGCGAATTCCCGCAGAACCTCGTCGCCAACATCATGGCCGTAGGTATCGTTGACGGACTTGAAATGGTCGATGTCGCACATGACGAGAGCAGCCCGGCGCCCCTCACCTTCCTTCTCCGCGAGGCGGTCCAGATGGGCCATGAGATAGCGGCGGTTGTGCAGCCCGGTGAGGCTGTCGGTCAGCGCCATCGAGATGTTCGCGTGATAGTTCTCGACCAGCTTTTCCTGATACCGCTTCCGACGGACCTGGCTGCGGGTCCGTGCCACCAGCTCGTTCCGGTCGATGGGACGGACGATATAGTCATTCGCACCGAGCTCCAGCCCCTTGACCGTCCGGTCGAGGGCGATCTGGTCGGCAATAAGCAGGATCGGGGTTTGCCGCGTGCTCTCGTTGGAGCGCAGATGCGAGCACAGCCGCAGCCCATCCTCCTCGATCAGCGAGAGGCTGACGAGAATGACGTCGAATTCCTCGGCCTTGGCACGCTCCAGCGCCTCGTTGATGCTGGTGAAGGCCATCACGCTGTGCCGGTCCTCGGTCAGCGTACCCACGATCTTGTCGCTTTCGATGCGGTTGTCCTCAACCACGAGCAGGCGCCCCATCTCGGAGGAACCGCTCATCAGCTCGGGCAGGCCGGCAAGCCCTCCGAGGCGCTTGGAGGTATCCTCGCGCAGCAACCATTGGTCGATGGTCATCTTGAGACGGACGAGAGAGCGCACCCGCGCCAGCAGGGCGGTATCGTTGGCAGGCTTGGTCAGGAAATCATCCGCCCCTGATTCCAGCCCCCGCACCCGATCGGCGGCATCGGAGAGAGCCGTGACCATGATGACGGGTATGTGTGCCGTGCGCGGGTTCCCCTTCATGCGCTGGCAGACCTCGAACCCGTCCATTTCGGGCATCATGACGTCGAGAAGGACGATGTCCGGCTGTTCGCTCTCGACCTTCTCCAGCGCTTCGGGCCCGCTATAGGCGGTGATGACATCGAAATACTCGCTCGTCAGCTTGGCCGCGAGGACCTTGACGTTGGGTTCGATGTCATCGACGACGAGAACGCGGGCGGACATGAAGGCAGGCCCCCTCAGGCCACGTGCTTGTGAACGGTCTGAAGGAACGCCGCCACGGAGATGGGCTTGGCGATATAGTCCTCGCAGCCGCCCTGGCGGATCTTCTCCTCATCGCCCTTCATGGCAAAGGCGGTGACGGCGATCACCGGGATCGAGCGCAGCTCGTCATCTTCCTTGAGCCATTTGGTGATTTCGAGCCCGGAAACCTCCGGCAGCTGGATGTCCATGATGATCAGGTCGGGGCGATTTTCCCGGGCGAGACGCAGCGCTTCCATGCCATCGCGCGTCTGCAGGGTCGAAAACCCGTGAGCTTCCAACAAATCGTTGAAAAGCTTCATGTTCAGGTCGTTGTCCTCGACGATCAGGACGGTCTTGCCCATCAGAATTGTTCCCCCCGATGGCAAGCCTTTCACCTGGCTTGACCACCCCATCAGCCCGTTAGCCGTCCCGGCTGCCTCTGTTTCCGATCTTCTGAAACCGAACCGGAAAACCCTGCTTCCCCCTTGATTTGTGCCAGAGCTTCGGGAACAGGGCAAGGAAGGAGATGGAACGGGCGCGCCTCAGCGTTCCCCGGCGGGCAGATCCTCGCACCCATCCGGCCGCTCCAGCGGCTCCAGGCCGGTCAGGACGCCATGCAGGGTAAAATCCTCGTATTCGATGCGCAGGTCACTCACCACGCCGTTGGCGTGAAGCGTCATCTCCATCTCATAATCCGGCGTGTCGTCAGGGCTTTCGGGCTCGAAAAAGGCAATCCTCACCCGCCGTCGCGGGCTCTGCATGAGGTCCACAGCCTCGCCCGGGAGCGATGCCGTATCGGGCTTGCCGGAGCGGACGGGACCGATGAAGGCGCTTGCCTGCATCATCCCGGTCTCGTCACTGCCGTCGAACAGTGTGGCGTTATAGAGCACATCGCCGGCTTCGGCATGCGCCAGAAGCTGCATTAGATGCTCGGTCGGGAAGACGGTATCGGCAGGGAGCGCCACGGTTGAAGCGTCCGGCAAGGTGTAGCCCGCCTCGCCCTCGCCATCCTCGAATTCTGCCGCGCCGCGAAACTCTTCGGCCGGACGGCCATTGCGGGTGCGCTCGACCGTAAAGGAAAAGGAGCTGCCCGCCTTGTTCTCCCAGCTCGAGAAATGGCTGGTGAACCGCATCGATGCGCCTTCGACATAAAGATAGTCGAGGGCGAGTTTCTGATCGGTGATCCAGGCCTCGCAACTCTCTTTCCACTCATAGGCCATGCGGCCCTCGACCCGGGCAAGGTTCGAGTTGGCGCGGCTCTCGACCATGGTGAGCGCATAGAGCGCCCGGTGCGGCCGTGCGGCAGCGCGTATGTCGGCTGCGGGCTGGGCGCGATCGACATCGACACGGGCGCTGCCGGGATGCGGGATCGCGCTCGCGGCAATCAGGAGGACACAGGCGGCAAGGGCCCGGAAGGCATGAGCGGTTCTCATGGCGTCAGTGTACCTGCAACGCCGGACGGGTCAGCCCCAAAAATCATCGATGCCGGCAGATTCCGCATGAAGGCTCCTGTTGCCTGATCCCCCGTACCCTTGAAAGGGCGTAAGACCGGGGCGTGGCGATCCTGTGGCACGATTTTCGCTTGGATTTGTCTCGAAATGTTCCGCACCAGCCGCGGATGCGACAGAAGGATGCCGTCCATGCCCTATGATCCGATGCCGGAAGGCCGGGCCCTTGCAGCTGATCACCTGATCGATGGACACAGCCGGGGGGCAAGGCTTGCCGACCAGCTGGCCGCGCGGGCCAAACAGGATATCCGGGTCAAGGCGGCCGATCTGGCCCAGCTTCTCGCCAGCACCTTCAGCCGGCTCGAGGCGGCGGAGGCCCGCCTGGCAGCACAGGCCACCCGGATCGCGGAGCTTGAACACCTGGCGGCGAGCGATCCCCTGACCGGGCTCGCCAACCGCCGGGGCTTCATGGCAGCACTCGGTCGTGAGCATGCCCGGACCGCACGGCAGCCCGACGGGCTGGGCGGTTGTCTGATGCTTGTCGACCTCGACGACTTCAAGAGCATCAACGATTCCCTCGGCCACCCGGCCGGCGATGCCTGCCTGCGCGCCGTTGCCGATCGCCTGCATGGCGAGGTGCGACCCATGGATGTCGTCGGCCGGCTGGGTGGGGATGAATTCGCGGTGCTGCTGCCCGCGATGTCGGCGGCCCATGCCCGCGCCCGCACCCGCCATATCGCGGCCGCCGCGATGCGGGACCCGGTCCTGTGGGAGGATACCCCGATCCCCTTCTCGCTCAGCTTCGGGGCCGCGCTGTTCAGCGGTGAGGACGATCCGGAAGCCACCATCGGCCGGGCCGACGAGGATCTGTACGCGGCCAAGCGGGCCCGGCGACGCCACAGCTGAAGCTCATCCTCGAAACTTCGGCCTGTCCCCTCACGCCAGGGCCCCTCGCGCTGAGCGCATAGCTTGCGCGTCGACGCGGGTGTTGGATCGCCGCCGGGTCCAACCCACCTAGTCGCGCACGCTTCTTCTCGCATTCAGCGAAGTCCAAAGAAAAACTCAGCCAAGAGGCCCCGTTTTCATGACCCTTGCCTATGCCATCGTGATCCTGTGCGGGATCGCAGCTCTTCTCTATGGTCTGGTGGCGAGCCGCCAGGTCATCGCCAGCCCCGCCGGCAACGAACGCATGAAGGAGATCGCCGCAGCGATCCAGGTCGGAGCGTCTGCCTATCTGAACCGCCAGTACCGGACCATCGCGATGGTCGGGGTCGTGATCGGCATCGTTCTTCTCCTTCTCCTCGGGATCGAGGTCGCGATCGGCTATTTCCTCGGCGCGATCCTCTCCGGCGCGGCCGGCTATATCGGGATGAACGTCTCGGTGCGCGCCAATGTCCGCACCGCAGAGGCGGCCCGCTCCGGGCTCGCCAAGGCGCTCGACATCGCCTTCAAGGCGGGGGCGGTGACCGGCATGCTGGTGGTCGGGCTCGGCCTGCTGGGTGTGGCCGGCTATTACTTCATCCTGCTGGCCCTTGGATCGGAGCTCCGCACGATCCTTGAGGCGCTGGTGGCGCTCAGCTTCGGGGCCTCGCTGATCTCGATCTTCGCCCGGCTGGGCGGCGGCATCTTCACCAAGGGTGCCGATGTGGGCGGTGACATGGTTGGCAAGGTGGAAGCCGGCATCCCTGAGGATGATCCGCGCAACGCGGCCACCATCGCTGACAATGTGGGCGACAATGTCGGCGACTGTGCCGGCATGGCCGCTGACCTGTTCGAGACCTATGCGGTGACCATCGTTGCGACCATGGTGCTCGGCGCGATCTATTTCGCTGACACGCCTTACCTGCGCGAAATCATGATCCTGCCGCTGGCGATCTGTGCGGTGTGCATCGTCGCATCGATCATCGGCACTTTCTTCGTCAAGCTGGCCGACAATTCCGACAATGTGATGGGCGCGCTCTACAAGGGACTGGTTGCCACGGGTGTCATCTCGCTCGTGCTGATGATCTTCACGATCCCGAACGTGCTGCCGAATGGCTGGGGCGTGCTTGAAGGGGCGGGCCAGAAGCTCGGCCTTCTCAACCGTCTGACAGGCGCGCCGGCTGAGATCACCGGGCTCAGCCTCTATCTTTGCGCGGCCACGGGCCTTGCGGTGACGGGAC
>CAZPBH010000073.1:0-8776 GCA_964584645.1 uncultured Rhodospirillales bacterium
CGACACCCTGCGCCATCACCCGCTCCATTTCCTCCAGCAGCGCCCAGGGTTCGACCACGACGCCATTGCCGATGATCGAGAGCTTGCCCTCGCGTACGATCCCGCTTGGCAGCAGGCTGAGCTTGTACTCGCGTTCCCCGATCACGATGGTGTGGCCGGCATTGTGCCCGCCCTGGAAGCGCACCACCGCATCGGCGCGTGCACTCAGCCAGTCGACGATCTTGCCCTTGCCTTCATCGCCCCACTGGGCGCCGACAACGACGACATTGGCCATCAGCGGGCCTCCTCGCTGGTGGTTTGGGGGCCTGATCCCTGAGGCTGGAGCGGCAGGGGCGGCTGGCCGACATCGCGGGCGAGGTGGCTGCAGCCAAGGCTCCGGGCCGTGCCGGCATCGAAGCTTTGGTCGGCCAGTGTCCGTACCACGATCCACCCCTCTGCGCGCAAGCGCTCGGCGGCGGCGTGAGGCCAGTCGCCGCGCACCAGAACCGAGGGCGCCCCGCGCTGTGAGGGCAGGGCACGCAAGATGCTGTCCATGTAGAGTGTCACACCGGTGGCGGCCTCGCCCGGCGCGGCACCTTCCAATGTGCGATAGCGTCCGCCGCGTCCGAGCTCGCCCCGCACACGCCGGGCAAAGAGGGTGAAGCTCAGCCCCGTCTGGTATTCGAAACCCCGCCACTCGATGGGGTCGACCGTGACCTGCAAATCGGGCACGGCCTGATCCAGCGCTGCGACGACCGAGGCAAGGCGTCGGATGTCGGCCGTCACCTCATCCGGCAGGTCGAGTTCACGCAGCCTGGGCAGGGCGTCGTGGGCCGGTCCTGCGGCCTCGGTCAGGGCGGCAAGCTTCATACCCGCCGCGCCCATGCCTGTCAGCGCCACGCGATCGCGCTGGTTGAGTGCAGCCCGGAGCCTTTCGCGCTCGGTCGCATCGACCCCGGCCTTGGCGAACACGGTTTCGGCGAGATTGGGGAGACTGATATCCACGCTCAGCCCGGTCACGCCCAGATCCTGCAATCCGCTGGCCGCTGCGATGATGATCTCGGCATCGGCCTGCGAATCGAGGCTCCCGATCAGCTCCGCGCCCACCTGCCGGAACTGACGCTCCGGCCGCAGGGGGCCGCCGCTGACCCGCAGCACCTCTCCGGCATAGGCCAGCCGCAGCGGGCGTGGTTCCTTGCCGAGGCGGGTGGCGGCGATTCGCCCGATCTGCAGCGTATGGTCGGCGCGCAGGGCCATCAGGCGCTGGCTGGCCGGGTCCAGCAGGCGAAAGCTCTGCCGCGACAGCGCTTCGTCGCCAAGGGCCAGCAGCCCGTCCTCGAATTCGGCCAGCGGCGGCTTGACGAGCCGATATCCAAAGGAACGAAACCTGTCGAGCAGAATGCCCTCGGCACGTGCCTCGGCTTCGGCCTCATCGGGCAAAAGGTCGTGCAGGCCCGCCGGCAGCAAGTGGGTGTTCACCATCAGGCGTTGGTCCGGATTATCGGGCGCTCGCCCGGGAAAGCGGGCGCTTCACGCTGCGCCCGTCCCCTTCCTTGGCAGAACTGGCGCCCTGTTGTCCATGGCCGGATGTGACGGTCAGAACTTCAGCGGCACGGCCTGGACCACATGCGGCAGGGCGTTGATTTTCGCCAGCACCGCTTCGGGCACCGGGGCGTCGACGGCGATCAGCGCGATGGCATCCGAGCCAGGTCCGGCCCGACCAAGGTCGAAGCTGGCAATGTTGATGCCCGCATCGCCCAGCGTCTGGCCGAGCGAGCCGATGAAGCCCGGCTTGTCCTGGTTGCGCACGAACAGCATGTGCTCGGTCACTTCGGCCTCGATGGGCACCTCTTCCATCGACACGATTCGGGGCTTGTCGCCGCCGAACAGCGTGCCGGTAATCTCCCGCTTGCGCTTGTCGGTCTCGACCGTCACCCGGATCATGGTCTGATAGTCGCGGGCGGTCTCGTTGCGGGTCTCGGTCACGCGGATGTCGCGTTCCTTCGCCACGATGGGCGCGTTGACCATGTTGACCTCGTCCAGCATCGGGCGCAGCAGCCCCATCAGCACGATGGCCGAGAGCGGGCGGGTGTTCAGCTCCGCGACATGGCCTTCATATTCGATCGTCACGTTCTGCAGGCCCGATTGGGTGATCTGCCCCGAGAGGCTGCCCAGCTGTTCGGCCAGCTGCATGTAGGGCTTCAGGCGCGGCGCATCCTCGGCCGACACGCTCGGGCTGTTGAGCGCGTTGACGACGGCGCCCGTCACCAGGAAATCGGCCATCTGCTCGGCCACCTGCAGGGCGACATTCTCCTGCGCTTCGGTGGTGGAGGCGCCGAGATGCGGCGTGCAGACCAGATTGTCGAGCCCGAAGAGCGGGTTCTCCTTCGCCGGCTCCTGCTCGAACACGTCGAGGGCGGCCCCGGCGACCTGGCCGCTTTCCAGGGCGGCCTTCAGGTCGGCCTCGTCGATCAGCCCGCCGCGCGCGCAGTTGATGAGGCGCACCCCCTTCTTCATCTTGCCGATCGCCTCGGCGTCGATGATGCCGCGGGTCTGGTCGGTCAGCGGCGTGTGCAGGGTGATGAAATCGGCCCGCGCGAACAGCGTGTCGAGTTCGACCTTCTCCACGCCCAGATCGCGGGCGCGCTCTTCGGACAGGAAGGGATCAAAGGCGATCACCCGCATGCGCAAGCCCAGCGCGCGCTCACAGACGATGCCGCCGATATTGCCCGCACCGATGACGCCCAGCGTCTTGCCGGTCAGCTCGACGCCCATGAACTTCGATTTCTCCCATTTGCCGGCATGGGTCGAGGCATTCGCCTGCGGGATCTGGCGGGCGAGGGCGAACATCATGGCGATGGCATGTTCGGCCGTGGTGATGGAGTTGCCATAGGGCGTGTTCATCACGACCACGCCGCGCGCGCTGGCGGCCGGCAGGTCAACATTGTCGACCCCGATGCCGGCCCGACCGATCACCTTGAGATTGTCGGCATGGCTCAGCAGATCGGCCGTCACCTTGGTGGCCGAGCGGATCGCCAGCCCGTCATACTGGCCGATGATCGCGGCCAGGTCGGCCGGTTCCAGGCCCGGCTTCTCGTCGACCTCGACGCCACGATCGCGAAAGATCTCGGCCGCACGCGGGCTCATCTTGTCCGATATCAGGACTTTCGGCATGGCTCATCTCCTCGGAAAGGCTGGAGCGGATGGAAAGGGGAAAGGGGCCGGACCGCAGACCGTGCGGCCCGGTGGCATCAGGCGTTTCTGAGCGCGTCGAAGGCCCAGTCGATCCAGGGCAGCAGGGCCTCGATGTCGGAGGATTCGACCGTTGCCCCGCCCCAGATACGCAGGCCCGGAGGGGCGGCACGGTAGGCGCCGATATCGTAGGCGACGCCCTCGGCATCGAGCATCGAGACGATCTTCTTGGCCGTCGCCGCCTGCGTCTCTGCATCGAGGGCGGTGAACCACGGGTCGGTGATCTTCAGGCAGATCGAGGTCGGTGAGACCGTCTCCGGGTCCTCGGCCAGAAAGTCGAACCGTGCGCCATCGCCGACCCATTCGGCGATCACGCCCAGATTGCCCTCCGAACGCCCGATAAGCCCTTCCAGACCTCCGAGGCCTTCCGCCCAGCGAAGCGCGTCCAGCACATCTTCCACGCACAGCATCGAGGGGGTGTTGATCGTCGCCCCGTTGAAGATGTCGACGTTGAGCTTGCCCGATTTCGTCATCCGGAACAGCTTGGGCATCGGCCAGGGCGGCGTGTAGCTCTCGAGCCGTTCGACCGCGCGCGGGCTGAGGGCGAGCATGCCGTGCTGCGCTTCCCCGCCCAGCACCTTCTGCCAGCTCCAGGTTGCGACGTCGATCTTCGACCAGGGGATGTCCATCGCGAACACGGCCGACGTGGCATCACAGATGGTCAGACCCGCACGATCATCGGCGATCCAGTCGCCGTCGGGCACCCGCACACCCGAGGTCGTGCCGTTCCAGGTGAACACCACGTCGCGCGCCGGATCGACCTCCGCCAGGTCGGGAAGGTGGCCATAATCGGCCGTCAGGGTGCGTACGTCCTCCAGCTTCAGCTGCTTGACGACATCGGTGACCCAGTCCTGCCCGAAGCTCTCCCAGGCCAGCACATCGACGCCGCGGGCGCCCAGCATCGACCACATCGCCATTTCCACGGCCCCGGTATCCGAGGCAGGCACGATGCCGAGAAGATAATCGTCAGGGAGCCCGAGGATCGCCTTGGAGCGGGCAATCACATCAGCGAGCCGGGCCTTGCCGGGTTTGGCACGATGGGAACGTCCGAGCAGGGCGCCGTCGAGGGCCTGCAGGGTCCAGCCCGGGCGCTTGGCGCAGGGGCCGGATGAAAACATCGGCACGGCGGGGCGCCGGTCCGGCTTCGCCCCGGTTGCGGTGACGCCTGAAGCGGCATTCGGGGCGGCAGTCGTCTCTGTCATGGTTCTTCCTTCCAGAAGCCCGCGCACCGTTGGGGGTGCGTGTCCCGCTGCCGCATAGACCATGCTGCGGGTGCGAAAGCAAGCGGGATGCCCACGCGCCACCCATGCGTTGCACGAGGGGCTGGCGCGTGTCGCCTCCCGACGCGTCAGACCATGACCCTTGCCATGCTTGCTCTTGGCGCGCGGTGATGTAGGCTGCCCCTCGACCCATGACCACGCGCCCCGCCATCACCGAACAGGATGTCGTCCAGACGGCGATGGCTGGCATCATCGCGGCGCTGCTGGTCGCCTTTCTGGCGCTGGGCAGTTCGTTCCTGATCCCGCTCGCCGTGGCGGCGATCATCTGGTTCTCGATCGACGCGCTGGCGCATTTCATTCAGCGGGCGCGGATCGGCGGACGGCATCCGCCCTGGTGGCTGTCGCTCACGCTCGCCATTGCCTCCACATTGGCGGCCCTGATCCTGATCGGGGATCTTGTGGGCAACAATGTGCGCGAGGTCGTCGATGCCGCACCCCGCTATCAGCGCAATCTGGAGCAGCTGCTGACGGAGGCCTACGGGCTGGTCGGGCTGCAGCCGCCGGGTGACATCCGCCAGCTGATCGCCTCGTTCAACATCGCGGCCCTGCTGGGCGATCTGGCCGGTGCGCTGACGGGTCTGGTGGGCCAGGCGGGCATCGTGCTTGTCTATGTCGGCTTCCTGCTGGTCGAGCAGGGGCGCTTCGATTCCAAGCTGACAGCGCTGTTCCCGGACCCCGCGCGGCGCGAGCGGATGATCGCCCTTTTTGCCCGGATCGCCGACCGCACACGCACCTATATCGCGGTGAAGGCGGTCGTCAGCCTGCTCACCGGTGCCATCAGCTATGGTGTGCTGCGGCTGGTGGGTGTGGATTTTGCCGCTTTCTGGGGGCTCGTGATCTTCTTGCTGAACTTCATCCCCACGATCGGGTCGATCATCGGGGTGGTGTTTCCCGCCTTGCTGACGCTGATGCAGTTCGACACGCTGACCCCCTTCCTGATCGTGGCCATCGGGTTGGGGATCACGCAGTTCGTCATTGGCAACATCATCGAGCCGGCGATGATGGGGGAAAGCCTCAATCTGAGCCCGCTGGTGGTGATCCTGGCCCTGTTCGTCTGGGGCGCCATGTGGGGTGTGGTCGGCCTGTTCCTCGGCGTGCCGCTGACCGTGGTGCTGGTGATCATCCTCGCCCATTTCCGCCGCACGCGCTGGGTCGCGATCCTGCTGTCCACCGACGGGCACATCGTCGACGAGGAGGCCGAGCGCTCCGAGGCGCTCAACCACAAGGGTCAGGAAACGGCGCGCCCTGCCTGAGCGTGGTTCAGCGGGCCGCGCCCCTTGCCGAGCCCGGGATTGCTGCGGATCGCGTGATAGACATAATTGCGCGCCCGCATCACCGCGGCCTGAAGGGTGAGCCCCTGCGCCAGCCCTGCAGCCACGGCCGAGGCGAGCGTACAGCCGGTGCCATGGGTGTGGCGGGTGTTCACCCGCGGGCTCTCGAAGCCCTTGTCGCTCGCCTGGCTGACCAGAAGGTCGCGCACAGGGTCGGTGTCGAGATGCCCGCCCTTGAGCAGCACCGCCCGCGCGCCGAGCGTCAGCAGCATCTCGGCCGCATGGTGCATCTGCTCGAAATCCTGGATCTGCAGCCCGCTCAGCGCCTCGGCCTCGGGCACGTTCGGGGTCAGCACGTCCGCCATCGGCATCAGCGAGCGCCGCAAGGCGTTGAGGGCATCGTCCGGCACCAGCCTGTGCCCGCCCTTCGCGACCATGACAGGGTCGAGGACGATCGGCAGCGGCGCCTTGCGCCGGTAATCGCCCAGCACCTCGCTGACCTTCTCGATCAGGGTTACGTCGCCCAGCATGCCGATCTTCACGACCTCGGCGCCGATATCATCAAGGACGGCACGCATCTGATCGATCACGAAATCCGCATCGACGGGCCTGATCGCCGTCACACCCAGCGTGTTCTGGACCGTGAGCGCGGTGATCGCGGTCGCGGCATAGCCCCCAAGGGCCGTGACCGTCTTGATGTCGGCCTGGATGCCGGCACCGCCGGAGGGGTCCGAGCCCGCGATGATCAGGACACGCCCCTTCATGCCGCCCGCTCCATCAGACCGCACAGATCATCGGCGATGGCGGCCAGCAGGTCCGGGTCCTCGCCCTCGACCATCACGCGCACCAGCGGCTCGGTGCCCGATTTGCGCACCAGCAGACGGCCGCGCCCGTTCAGCCTGGCCTCGGCGGCGCTGATGGCGGCCGTCACCTCGACGCGCTCCAGCGGCGGGACGCCCTCGAAGCGCACATTGCGCAGGATCTGGGGCAGTGGCTCGAACACCCGGGTGACCGCGCTGGCCGGCGCGTCCTGTTCCAGAACGCAGGCCAGCACCTGCAGGGCTGCGATCAGGCCGTCACCCGTCGTGGCATGGTCGGAAAAGACGATATGGCCGGATTGCTCGCCCCCGACATTATAGCCGCCAAGCCGCATCGCCTCGACGACATGGCGGTCGCCCACGGGGGTGCGCACCAGCCCGACCCCTTCGCCGGTCAGGAAGCGTTCGAGGCCCAGATTGCTCATCACGGTGGCGACCAGACCGCCGCCCCGCAACGCGCCGGTGCGCTTCCAGTAGCGTGCGATCAGGCCCATCACCTGATCGCCGTCGATGATCCGGCCCTGTTCATCCGCCAGGATCACCCGATCGGCATCGCCGTCGAGTGCGATGCCCAGATCCGCGCCATGGGTCACCACCGCCGCCTGCATCGCATCAGGGGATGTGGCCCCGCAGGCGGCGTTGATGTTCAGCCCGTCCGGCGTCACGCCGAGCGGGACGACCTCCGCCCCCAGCTCGCTCAGCACGGTCGGGGCGACGCGATAGGCGGCCCCGTTCGCGCAGTCGACCACCACCTTCAGCCCGTCGAGGCGCAGTTGGCGCGGGAAGGTGAACTTCGCCTGCTCGATATACCGGCCGGCAGCGTCGTCGAGGCGACGGGTGCGACCAAGCCCGGTCCCCGTTGCCCGTTCCTCGGCAAGGCCGGCTGCGACCTGCTCCTCGATCCAGCCTTCCATGGCGTCGGACAGCTTGTAGCCATCGGGCCCGAACAGCTTGATGCCATTGTCGTGGAAGGGGTTGTGGCTGGCCGAGATCATCACGCCCAGATCGCAACGCATGGTCCGGGTCAGCATGGCAATGGCCGGGGTCGGCATCGGGCCGACCAGCAGCACATCCATGCCCATGGCAACGAAACCGGCGGTCAGGGCGGGCTCCAGCAGATAGCCGGAAAGCCGTGTATCCTTGCCGATGATCACGCGGTGACGATGATCGCCCCGGCGGAAGGCCAGGCCGGCGGCCATCGCCACCCGCAGGGCCGTGTCGGCCGTCATCGGCTCGACATTGGCGAGCCCGCGAATGCCATCGGTGCCGAACAGCTTGGACGTCATGAGGTTTCAGGATCCCGTTCGCCGGCGAAGGGGCGCCCCGGATGGCGCCGCCCCCTCGATTCGGTCGCAACCTTAGTCGAAATCGCGGGGCGGCAACAGGACCGGCTGGTGACGGATGTGTGTCAGGCGCCTTGCGGTTGTGGGCTCATCCCGTCATCGGGCGAGGCCTTGCCGCCCGCACTCGGCACGCTGGACTTGCGGCCCGAAGGACGCTGCGGCTCGCTCGGTGGCTCGTCCGGGTCGGGCCGGACGATCGGCTCGCCGCGCAACACCGTCTGGACCTCATCACCGCTGAGGGTCTCGTATTCCAGCAGCGCCTTGGCCAGCGCGTGCAGCTGGTCGATGTTCTCGGTCAGGATGGCGCGGGCCGTCTGTTCGCCCTCATCGGTGAGCCGGCGTACCTCATCGTCGATCAGCTGGGCGGTCGCCTCGCTCATGTGCTGGTGCTGGGTCACGGCGTGGCCGAGGAACACCTCCTGCTCATTCGCCGCATAGCGCACCCGGCCGAGCTTTTCGCTCATGCCGTATTCGGTGATCATCGCGCGTGAGAGGCGGGTCGCCTGCAGGATGTCGTTGGAGGCCCCGGTGGTGACGTTGCCCTCGCCGAAGATCAGCTCTTCCGCGACCCGGCCGCCGAACATCATGGCGATCCGGCTGGTCAGCTCGACCACCTTGTAGCCGTACTTGTCACGCTCGGGCAGGTTCATGGTGACCCCCAGCGCCCGCCCGCGCGGGATGATTGTCACCTTGTGCAGCGGGTCGGATGCCGGGACATGCAGGCTGACAATGGCGTGCCCGGCCTCGTGATAGGCGGTCAGGCGCTTCTCGTCCTCGGTCATCACCATGGAGCGCCGCTCCGCGCCCATCATGACCTTGTCCTTGGCGTTCTC
>CAZPBH010000074.1:0-8709 GCA_964584645.1 uncultured Rhodospirillales bacterium
CCCAGCCTTGCGGCCTGAAGGGTCAGAGCCGTTCGGGCCAGAAGATAGACATAGGGGTAGAGCACGAAGCCGAAGACGAAGATCGCCCCCCCGAGCGAGCGGATATCGGGTGCGGGATAGGCGCCCGGTGCTAGGCCCGTCACCTCCCGGAACAGGGTCTGCACCGGCCCGGTCACATCCAGAAGCTCGGTATAGGCGAAGGCGGCGACATAGGCCGGGATGGCGAGCGGCAGCAGCAGCATCACCTCCAGTACCCGCCGGCCGGGAAAGTGATGGAGGGCGACCGCATGGGCCGCAGGCAGCGCGACCAGAACGGCAAGCGCGCCGCTGCCGGCGGTGAAGATCAGCGTGGTGATGACATATTCGGCCAGCACCGTGTCGATCAGATGCCCCCACACGCCCTCGGCCGGGTTGAGAAGGCTTGCCAGAACGGCCAGCAGCGGCAGCGCCGTCAACAGGCCAACGAGCCCGGCACCCCACGACCAGCCGGCGGCCCCGGCGGGGCGGCGAGGGCGCGCCGGCGCGGTGTCATGCACGGGAAGAGAGACCATCGGGTAGCTTGGGTTGCATAGGCTCGGTGCTTGCGGGCAGGCCGCCCCGGCCCACTTGCCGGACGAAGATGCGACTAGGTCACAGTTTCACCCTTCACTTCAAGGCAGCGCGCGGCCGGAAGCGATGATCACCGCCCCTCTTGCCTTTGAAGCGGTCGCCCATCGCTATGCGGCCACACCGGTCCTTTCCCATATCGACCTGGCGCTGGAGCCGGGCGAGATCCTGTGCCTGCTGGGGCCGAGCGGCTCGGGCAAGAGCACCTTGCTGCGCCTCGCGGCCGGGCTCGAGCCACTCCAGCAGGGGAGGATCAGCATCGAGGGACGCGTGGTCGCCTCCGTACCGTTCGGGAATCGAGGGGAGGGAACAGTTAGGGGGGCGGCTGTCCACCTGCCCCCTGAAGATCGGCGTATCGGGCTCGTCTTTCAGGATTTCGCCCTGTTCCCGCATATGACCGTGGCGCGGAACATCGCCTTCGGCCTGCACGGTTTGGAGCGCCCGGTGCAGGCGGCGCGGGTGCAGGAACTGGCCAGCCTGACCGGTATCGCCGATCTTCTGGAACGCCTGCCGGAGACCCTGTCGGGAGGGCAGCAGCAGCGGGTGGCGCTGGCGCGTGCGCTGGCGCCCGAGCCCTCGGTCCTGCTGCTGGACGAGCCCTTCTCGGGGCTCGACCCGGCGCTGCGGGGCACGGTGCGCGACCAGATCCGCTCGCTGCTGCGTGAGGTCGGGACCACCACGCTGATCGTGACCCATGATGCCGAGGAAGCCATGGGGCTGGGGGACAGGCTGGCCGTCCTCGATGCCGGGCGGCTGGTGCAGGTCGGGCCGCCCGAGGCGCTGCATTCCCGGCCCGCTTCCCCCTATGTCGCCGGCCTGTTCGGGGTCGGGCTGAAGCTGGAGGCTGTGGGTCAGGGCGAGGGGCACGCGATGACCGTCTTTGGAGCGGTTCCTGCCGAGGTGCCGGCAGGCGCGCGGGTGATCTGCACCTTCCGGGAAACGGCGCTTCGCCCGATGGAAGCGGGTGCCGGGCAGGCACAGGCGCGGATCCGGGACATACGCTCGCTCGGCGATGTCCTGCTGGTCGATCTCGACCTGATGAGCCCGGCCGGCGAGATCATCCCGGCGCGCGCCCGCTGGCAGGAGCGGGTCGGGCCGCCGGGCACCGTGCTCGGCATCGCCTTCGATATGGCGGGCGTTCACACATTCCCTGCCTGAGCCTTGCGGGTGGGCCCATCTGGGCGCATATCCGCGGGTGATAATCAGTTGCAACTTTCCGACCGAGGTCTTCCATGATCCGCCTTCTGGCCGTGACCGCGCTTGCCACCTTGATTGCCGCCCCGGCGCTCGCGCAGGAGCTGAACATCTATTCCGCGCGGCACTATGACACCGATCTGGCCCTCTACGACCGGTTCGCCGAGATGACGGGGATCGAGGTCAATGTCGTGGAGGGCGGCAGCGACGAGCTGATCGAGCGCCTTCAGACAGAAGGTGCCGACAGCCCCGCCGACCTGCTGATCACCGTCGATGCGGGCCGGCTCTGGCGGGCCGATGAGGCGGGCCTCTTCCAGCCGGTCGAGAGCGAGCTGCTCGCTTCCCGCATCCCGGCCCATCTGCGCCATCCGGACGGGCACTGGTTCGGGCTGACCAAGCGCGCGCGGGTGATCATGTACAATATCGAGGCCGGTCGGCCCGAGGGGCTGGAAACCTATCTCGACCTCGCCGACCCGCGCTTCGAGGGCGAGCTGTGCGTGCGCTCCTCGACCAATGTCTACAACCTCTCGCTTGTGGCCGCGATGATCGACGCCCATGGGGTGGAACGCACCGAAACATGGGCGCGCGGGCTGGTCGCGAACATGGCGCGTCCGCCACAGGGCGGGGACACCACCCAGATCGAGGCCGTGGCGGCCGGCCTGTGCCGGCTGGCGATTGCCAACACCTATTATCTGGGCCGGCTGCGGGGTCTGCCCGATCCCGACATGCAGGCGGTCGGCAATGCCGTCGGTGTCATCTTCCCCAATCAGGAGGGTCGGGGCACCCATGTGAACCTCTCGGGGGCCGGCGTGCTGGCCGGGGCCTCGAATGTCGAGAAGGCCGTGCAGTTCCTCGAATTCATGGTGTCGGATGAGGCGCAGGCCGTCTTCGCGCTGGCCAACAATGAATATCCCGTGGTCGAGACGGTCGAGGTGACTGGCCCGATCGCCGGTTTCGGCACCTTCCGGGAGGAAGAGATCGACCCGACCATCCTCGGCGAGAACCAGCCCGAGGCCGTGCGGCTCACCGATCGCGCCGGCTGGCGCTGAGCCGGGTCCTGCGCTTGACGGGGAAGGGCGGGCAGCCACCTCGAAGGGTTCGCAATCCTTCCCCGAGGTCATGCACGTGCCCGTCCTGCCGCCCGATGAGGCGAAGATCGATTTCACCCTGCCGCTGGTCATCATCGGCGGCGGTGCCTGTGGACTGACGGCAGCCCTCGCGGCCCGCGATTCCGGCGTTGAGGCGCTGGTCGTGGAGCGCGATCCGGCCCCGATGGGCACGACGGCGATGTCGACCGGGCTGATCCCCGCCTGCAACACCGCCCAGCAACGCGCGGCCGGTATCGACGACAGCCCGGAGCTCTTCGCCGAGGACATCCAGAAGAAAGCGAGCGGCGGCGCCGACCCGACGGTGGTGCGAGCCCTGACGGAAGATTCTGGTCGGCTGGTCGACTGGCTGACGGAAAGCCATGACGTGCCGCTCACCCTCGTCACGGGTTTTCTCTATCCCGGGCATTCGCGCCTGCGCATGCATGGCTCGCCGCACCGCACGGGCGGGGAGCTGATGGGCGCACTCGCCAGCGCGTGCGAGCGCGCGGGGGCCGATATCCTGACCCAGGCCCGCGTCACCGATCTGTTCGCCGATGCCGATGGCCATGTGCACGGCATCAGGCTGGAACGGCCGGGCGGGGGGATCGAGGATATCGGCTGCGAGGCCCTGATCCTCGCCTGCTGTGGCTTTGGGGGCAATGCCACGATGGTGCGCGAGCTGATCCCGGAAATCGCCGAGGCGACCTTTCACGGCCATCCCGGCAACAAGGGCGATGCCATCCTCTGGGGCCGGGAGCTGGGGGCCGCACTTGGCGATCTCGACGCCTATCAGGGCCATGGCGGGCTGGCGCATGGCCGCGGTATCCCGATCCTGTGGCCGCTGATCATGGAGGGCGGCTTTCAGGTGAACGCCGAAGGACGCCGCTTTTCGAACGAGGCCCGTGGCTATTCCGAACAGGCGGTCGATGTGGTGGCGCAGCCGGGCCATGTGGCGTGGAGCCTCTATGACCAGCGGCTGCACGAGCTGATGCTCCAGTTCGACGATTATCACGACGCGCTGAAGGCCGATGCGCTGATCTCCGCCGACACGCCCGCAGCCCTCGCCGGCAAGGCCGGCCTGCCGGCCGAGGCGCTGGCAGCAACCATCGAGGAAGTCCGCCACCTCGCCCAGCAGGGCGGGACCGACAGCTTCGGGCGCAGCTTTTCGGGCATCCAGCCGCTGCAGGCACCCTATTACGCCGTCAAGGTGACCGGGGCGCTGTTCCATACCCAGGGGGGGCTGGAGGTGGACCGTGAAGCCCGGGTCAGGCGGGAAGCGGGCGGCGTCTTCCCGAACCTGTTCGCCGGCGGCGGGGCAGCGCGCGGAATTTCGGGGGCCGGCGCCTCCGGCTACATGGCCGGCAATGGCCTCTTGAGTGCGGCCGGTCTCGGCCGGCTGGCGGGCCGGGCCGCTGCCCGGCAGCTGGGGTCGCCGTAAGTGCTGGACGCGGTTGCCTGATCGCAGCATCCTTGCGCTTACCTGGCACCACTCGACTCTGCGCACGGGGATTCCGATCATCATGAGCATGTCCGGCGAACAGGGCGCGACCGAGCGTCCGGCAGCAAGCGCCTCACCTGTCCCGCTCATCGCCAAGCTGGGCTTCGGCCTTGGCGGGCTCGGGATGGCGATCCTGTTGAACGGGCAGGGGATCCTGCTGTTCTACATGACCGACACGCTGGGCCTCGCCGCCGGCGTGGGTGGCACCCTGCTGCTGGTCTCCAAGCTCTACGACATGGTCACCGATCCGGTCATGGGCACGATCAGCGACCACAGCCGCACACCCTGGGGGCGTCGGCGCCCCTGGCTGCTGCTGGGCGGGGTGCTCTCGGCGCTGGCGATGGGCCTCCTGTTCAGCGCCCCGACTTTCGACGATGCGGGTGTGAGGGCCGCCTATATGGGCTTCCTGCTGCTGCTGATCGCCACCGGCTACACGGTGTTCAACGTGCCCTATCTGGCGATGCCGGCCGAGATGACCGAGGATTACAACGACCGGACGGCCATCTTCAGCTATCGCACCGCCTTTGCGGCCCTTGGCATGATCGTCGCGGTGCTGCAGCCCCTGCTGGTGCAGATCTATGGCGGCACGGCTGAAGACGGGCAGGTGGCCGATCCCAAGACCGGCTATGCCATGATGGGCTGGACGCTGGGGGCCCTCATCCTGATCGCGACCCTGGCCTCGTTCTTCCTGACCGAACGGGCCCCCTTCACCCAACGCACCCAGACGAGCGAGCCCGGCTTCATGGTGCAGGCGCGGCTGGCACTGCAGAACCGGCCCTTCGCGCTGCTCGCCCTGATCAAGTTCCTGCAGCTGGCGAGCCTGGCCAGCGTCACCAGTGCCGTCTTCTTCTTCATCACCCGGGTGATGGAGAAGCCCTTCCTGTGGATCAGCTGGTTCGGCCTGATGAGCTCGGCCGTGATCGTGGTCACCATGCCGCTCTGGGTCCGGTTATCGGCTCGTTTCGGCAAGCGCACCATCTATATCGCGGCCACGCTGGGCTATGCGCTGGTCGTGCTGACCTGGTTTCTCGCCGGGCCGGAGGAGGACCTGCAGACCTTCTTGCTGCGCTCGATGGCGCTCGGGTTCTTCTCGGCCGGGGTGATCCTGATGGGGCCTGCCCTGCTGCCCGACACCATCGAATATGACTATCGCCGGACCGGGCTGCGCCGCGAGGGCGTGTTTGCCGGATTCTACACCACGGTCGAGAAACTGGCCTTTGCCCTCGGCGGCTTCCTGATCGGGATGTTCCTGCAGGCGATGGGCTATGTCCAGGCGCAGGCTGGCCAGGTCGTCCAGCAACCCGAGAGCGCCATCAACGCGATCTATTTCGCCGTTGCCGGCATACCGGCGCTGCTTTCGCTGGTGAGCGTTGCGGTCCTCTTCCGCTACGATCTCGACGAGGCGAAGCTGAAATCTACGACGGCACCGGGTCGATGATCTCCGCCCTCGTCACATAGATCAGCTCGCATGCGCCCGCCCCGCTGTCGGAGCGTGTCATCGAGCTCTTCCAGCGCCAGCCATCCTCGCGCGTCACCTCCACCAGATAGCCCTCGAGGCTGATAACCGCCCCCACACGGGCACGGCTGAGGGCTGCTTCCACATCGCTGTTCGCCGGGATGAGGTGCATGTTGGCGCTGGAGCGCACGATCTCCCCCTTCGGGATCGGCGGGGGATTGCGGTAGCGGTAATAGTAGAACCGGTTGTTCTGGCTGATCTCCAGCTGGTCGAGCACCGCCGTGTCCGACATCCGGCCCCAGCCGAAGGCGATATCGATGGGGCTGAAGCGGGCCTCGTCATCAAAATTGTAGAACTTGACGGCCAGCGCCCGCGCCTCCAGCCGGAAGGTCGCCAGCCCGGTGATGGTGTAGCCATCGCCCTCGACGAGCGTCCAGGGGCTGCGGCGGTGCTGGACGGGCTCGTGCGGGGCAACCTCCAGCCCGGCCGGCTGTTCGATCGCGGCGGGGTGCTGCATCAGGGCTGCCCATCCGACGGCAAAGACCGCCAGCACAACGCTGATCCTGACGAGGGTTCGGGCCGACATCATCGACATGTTCCTCCGTGACGGGGTGGATCGGGCTTGCGAGCCCCATCCAGCAGGTTATTGTCCCTTTCCCAATAAAAGGTAACCGGCGACCTGCCTGAACAGGTTGCGATCCAGGAGGCCCCCTCATGCCCGCGATCACCGCTGCCATCGTCCGTCAACCCGGTGCGGCCTTTGAACTGGTGCAGCTCGATCTCGACGAGCCACGCGGCGATGAGGTGCTGGTCAGGCTGGTCGCGACGGGGCTCTGCCATACCGATGTCGGGGTCGCAACGGGCGAGTTTCCCTTGCCGCATCTTCTTCCGGCTGTGCTCGGTCACGAGGGCGCAGGCGTCGTGGAAGCGGTGGGGCCGGAGGTGCGCGATCTGGCACCCGGCGATCCCGTCGTGCTGACCATGGGCTCCTGCGGAACCTGCCGGAATTGCGAGCGCGATCTTCCCACCTATTGCCATAACAGCTTTCCGCTGAACTTCAGCGGCGGTCGCGGCGACGGGTCGGCCACGCTGAAGGAGGGCGGGGAGCGGGTTGGCGGCGGGTTCTTCTCCCAATCCTCCTTCGCGACCCACGCGCTGGCCTCCTCCCGCAACGCCATCCGCGTCCGCCCCGATGCGCCGCTTGAGATGCTGGGCCCCTTTGGCTGCGGGTTTCAGACCGGTGCGGGGGCGGTGCTCAACACCCTGAAGCCGAAGCCGGGGGATTCGCTGGCGGTGTTCGGTGTCGGGTCGGTCGGGCTGGCGGCGCTGATGGCCGGCGTTCTGGCGGAATGTGCGATCCGCATCGCCGTCGACATCAAGCCCGAAAGGCTGCGCATGGCCGAAACACTCGGGGCGACACACCTTGTCAACGCAGCCGAGACCGACCCGGTCGAGGCGATCATGGACATTGTGCCGGGCGGTGTGGACGGGGCCGTCGAGGCGGTGGGCAAGCCGGCTCTCGTGGCGCAGGCCTTTGCCGCATTGGGCGGGCCGGGCACTGTCGTGACCGTGGGTGCTGGCGGGCCGGGCACGAAGCTCGACCTCGATGTCGCGGCCTTCACCTGGGGCAAGTCGATCCGTGGCTGTATCGAGGGGGAGTCCAACTATCCCGTCTTCATCCCCTGGCTGATCGACCGGTTCATGGAAGGCCGGTTTCCCGTCGACAGGATGATCAGCTTCTATCCCTTCGAGGCGATCAACGAGGCGATGGCGGACAGCCTTTCGGGTGCGGCGGTGAAGCCGATCCTGCGGATGGCGTCATAGTCTCTCGCTATCGAACCGCGAGCCAGACGATATTTCCGTTCCGGCCACGATCCTGTCACGCTGCCTGACAGATGAGGACGGCATCACAACCGGTGCCGACCACGAACCCACCCGAAGCAGGCTGATACGCCAACAGGAGAGTGACCCCATGTCCGATTTCACCATTCACACCACCCGATCCGCCCCCGAGAAGGCCCAGCCGATCCTCGAGAATGTGGAAAGGCGTGTCGGCTTCGTGCCGAACATCTTCGGCGTGTTCGCCGAGGCGCCGGCCCTGCTCGATGCCTATACGAAGGTCCAGGAAGCCATCGCGAAGTCGAGCTTCAGCGCGACCGAGCGTGAGGTGGTCGCCATCACCGCCAGCATCGACAATGGCTGCCATTACTGCGTCGCGGCGCACTCGACGATGGCGCAGGCCAACAAGGTCGATCAGGGCGTTCTGGATGCCCTGCGAAGCGGGATCAGGCTGAATGACGCGAAGCTGGAAGCGCTCCGCCAGTTCACGGCCATCATGGTCGAGAAGCGCGGCTGGGCGAGCGAATCGGACCTGCAAGCCTTGTTCGATGCCGGCTATGGCCGCCAGCAGGCCCTTGAAGTCGTGCTGATCCTCGGCCTCAAGACCCTCTCGAACTACACCAACCACATCGCCGACACGCCGGTCGATGAAGGCTTTGCCCCCAATGCGTGGAGCCGCGAACAGCTTGAGAAGGCGGCCTGATTTTCTCCTTTCCTGTCGTAACTTCTGACCGGCTCGGGGTTTCCCGGGCCGGTCTTTTCGTGTGGGGTGGCGGGCGCTTGGCCGGAGGCAAGCTTGCTCGTTGAGGAATCACATGGTTTCGTGGTCCACGAAACACCCCGGGAACGTCAGCCAGACGGTGCCGGCTCGGAAAAATCGCGTCCAGAGCAGAAGATCCAGCGCAATGGCGCGGCTGTCGAGTCGAACCGACCGCCGCCGTTTCTGAATGGATCGAGGCAGCAATGCAGGCATATGGGTCTGGCCACCCATCTCTTTTCCAGCACCTTCGAGGAAGCACGCCGGTTGT
>CAZPBH010000075.1:0-8649 GCA_964584645.1 uncultured Rhodospirillales bacterium
GATGCGCTGATGGGCCGGCGCTCTTTGCGGGTGCGCATGGTTCATGCCCGGCCGCGCCCCGCACCGGTGGAAGGCCGCGGGCACTGGTTCCGCTCGGTGCTGGTCGAGGGGCGCTGGATCTATGTCCAGGTCGCGGTGGCGAGCGTGCTGATCAACCTGTTCGCGCTGGCGAGCCCGCTTTTCGTGATGAACGTCTATGACCGGGTGCTGCCCAACAACGCGCTCGCCACCGGGTGGGCGCTGGGGCTGGGGGCGATCCTCGTCTTCGTGTTCGATCTCGTCCTGCGCTCGCTGCGCGGGCTGATGCTGGATACCACCGGGCGCCGCGCGGACATGCTGCTGGCCAGCCGGATCTATGACAAGCTGATGGGCCTCAATCTGGCCGCCCGGCCGCGTTCCACCGGGGCGCTGGCCCAGACGGTGCGCGATTTCGACCATGTGCGGGAGTTCTTTTCCTCTGCCAGCCTGGCCGCCCTGGTCGATCTGCCCTTCGCCTTCCTGTTCCTGTTCGTGATCTGGATGATCGGCGGGCCGGTGGCGCTGGTGCTGGCGGCGGGCATGATCGGCCTGCTGGCGGTCTGTTCGCTGATGCAATGGCGGGTCACCCATCTGTCGCGCCGGCTCGCGCGGGCCGGGGAGACCAGGCACGGCCTGCTGGTGGAGACCCTGGCCGGGCTGGAGGCGATCCGCGCCCTGGGGGCGGATGGCTGGTTCCGGCGCCGCTATCGCGAGGCGCTCGACCAGAGTGCGGAAACCCATCAGCGCACGCGCTTCTATCAGATGACGGGGGTCAATCTCGTCGTGTTCAGCCAGCAGATGGCGAGTGTGGTGATCATTCTGGTCGGCATGCATCTGGTGGCGGCGGGCACGCTGTCGGTGGGCGCGCTGATCGCGTGCGTGATCCTGTCCTCGCGCGCGCTGGCGCCGGTCGCCCAGGCCGCCCAGCTGATCACCCGCTCGGGTCAGGCGCTGACCGCCCTGCAGGGGCTGGAGATGGTGATGGCCCTGCCGGATGATCGCGCGCCGGGCACGCAGCCGGTCGACCGCCCGCAGCTGCAGGGCGGGCTGGCCCTGCGCGATGTCGGTTTCGCCTATCCGGGGGCGGCCATGGCAAGCCTCAGCGATATCACCCTCGATATCCCGGCGGGCTCGCATGTCGGCGTGCTGGGTGCGGTCGGCTCGGGCAAGTCGACGCTGCTCAAGCTGATGGCTGGGCTCTATCGGCCGCAGGCCGGCATGGTGCTGCTCGACGGCACCGAGATCGGCCAGATCGCTCCTGGCGATCTCGACCGCGACCGTGCCTATCTGGCGCAGGACCCGGCGCTGTTTCGCGGCAGCCTGCGCGAGAATCTGGCGCTGGGCGCGGTGCGGCCGAGCGAGGAGGCGCTGATGCGGGCAGCCGACCTCGCCGGGCTGATGCCGGTGATTGCCGGCCATCCTCTCGGCCTCGACCAGCCGCTGGGCGAGGGCGGGGCCGGGCTCTCGGGCGGGCAGAGGCAGGCGGTTGCGCTGGCCCGGGCGCTGGCCGGCGCGCCGCGGCTGCTGCTGATGGACGAGCCCACCAACGCCCTCGATACCCAGGCCGAACAGGCCTTCGCCGATCGCCTGGCCCCCGCCCTGGCCGGGCGCACGCTGGTGCTCGTCACCCATCGCAGCGGGTTGTTGCGGCTGGTGGACCGGCTGATCGTGCTCGACCGCGGGCGTGTCGCACTCGATGGCCCGCGCGAGGACGTACTCGCCAGGCTGCAGGGCCGGACCGCCCGGCCGGTGCCGGTCGCGCGCCCGGTTGCTGATACGGGGACCGACATGCGGGCCGAGGTGCGCGCCGAGGTCCGCGCATGAGCCGTGACAGCGAGTTCCTGCCGCCGCTGGAGGCGGCCGAGCGGCTGCGCCCGCCTTTCTGGGCCGGCTGGCTCCTGGCGGCGATCACGCTGTTCACGGTGACGATGATCCTCTGGGCCGGCTGGGCGGAGGTCGCCCAGGTGACGCGCGGCGAGGGCCGGGTGATCCCCTCGCAATCGGTGCAGGTGATCCAGAGCCTCGAGGGCGGCATCCTGACCGGGCTCTATGTCGATCAGGGCGACCGGGTCGTCGAGGGGGCCGTCCTCGCCCGGCTCTCTGCGCTGGAGGCCGGGGCCGACCAGCGTGCCGCCGAGACGCGGTTGCGCGGTCTGCTGGCGGCACGGGCGCGCCTGCAGGCCGAGGCCGAGGGCCGTCCCGCCCCGATCTTCGACCCCGACCTCGCCACCGAGGCGCCGGCGCTGGCGGGCGAGGAGCTGGCGCTGTTCACCGACCGGGTGCGCGAGCGCGATGAGGGGATCGCGGTGCTGGATTCCAGGGTGCGCGAGATCGGCGAGCGGCAGGCCGAGACCCGTGCGATGGTCGAGCAGACGATCAACAACCTGGCCCTGACCCGGCGCGAGCTGGAGGTGACCGAGCAACTCGTCGCCGAAGGTGTGGTCAGCGAGCTGGAGGCCCTGCGGCTCCGTCAGGCGCTCAACGAACAGCAGGGGCGGCTGAACGCCAGCCGGGCGACGCTGGCGCGGCTGGAAGAGGAGAAGACCGGCATCGAGGGTCAGATCGAGCAGGCGCGCACGGCGTTTCGCGCGCGGGCCCGCGATGAACTGGCCTCCCTCAACCTGGAGATCGCCGCCCTGGAAGAGGGCGAGGCGGCGCGCGCCGACCGGGTCGCCCGGGCCGAGCTGCGTGCACCCGTCACCGGCATCGTCCAGTCAATCGCGGTCAAGACGCTGGGCGGGGTGGTCGCCCCCGGCCAGAGGCTGATCGAGATCGTGCCCTCGACCGACAATCTGATGATCCGGGCCCGGGTGCGGCCCTCCGACGTCGCCTTCCTGCGGCCAGGACAGCCGGCGCGCGTGCGGATCACCGCCTATGACCATCAGCGCTATGGCCAGCTGCAGGCGCGGCTGGTGCGGATCAGTGCCGATGCGATCACCGAACGCGACGGGACCACCTATTTCGAGATCGACGCGGTGACCGAGCGGGCCTGGCTGGGCACGGCGGACGATCCCCTGCCGATCACGCCCGGCATGGTGGCCGAGATCGCGGTTGTGACGGACAGTCGCACGGTGCTCGACTCCGTGCTCAAGCCGGTGCGCACGCTGGGCGAACGGGCGCTGAGCGAAGGCTAAAGCTCAATCGCGTTCCGATTGAACGCACCACGCTTCAGATGCGAGGTCGGGGCTGGCGCGGGTGTCTGAACCGGCTCACGCCTCGGGCGGATCCTGCTGGAGCTTCTGCCAGACCCCGGCGATGCGGTCGATCGGCAGGGTGAAGGCAATGCCGCGGCCCGGCTCGTCGATCCCGACATGATGGCGCAGCGCGTCCATGGCGCGCTCCTGCTGGTCGGCGTCGATCACCGCCAGAACGATGGTCTTGTTCGGATCGACCGGGCGCCTGACCGCCTGCCAGATGCCCGAGCCCGTGCCCTGAACATAGGTCACGGCCGCGATGCCCGCCTCGCTCAGCGCTTCAAGTGTCTGGTAATCCACATCGGTTTCCACAATAATTATCAGTAGGATCGGGGTGGCCATGGGGATCTGCCTTTGTCGGGGGTCTGCCACAGGAGGTGCTGTGGCGAGGCTGCCCGGCACCCGGTCTGCCGTCAAGCCTGGTTGCGACCGACAGGAACAGACCTCTCTGCAGCGGTGAACCGGGGGAGGGAACCGGAACGCCATGACGGCGTTTTAAATTAGCATTGACTGTCGCCAAGCTAAGAAGCCGGCCGCAATTTCGCCGAAGCAGGGACCCGGTATTCCCCATGGATAAAACGTACAATTCTGCTAGAACACGGCGCATGAGTGATTCGCCGCTTTCCCAACGCCTGCGCGAGCTGTGTTCCCGACGCGGGATGTCCTGGCGTTCTGCCAGTCGCCAGGCCGGTCTGAACGAAACCTATGTGCGTGACATCATCCGCGGTGCGGTCCAGCGGCCGAGCTTCCTTGCGCTCGACCGGCTGAGCCGGGTGCTGAATGTCCCCGTCACGGCCTTTTATGTCGAGGCCCAGGGCGGCGGCGGCGGGGATACCCAGACCGCGCTGGCCAGCCATCTGCCCATCGTGGGCGAGGCGCGCGGGGGGGCCGAGGCCATCCCCATGGATCCCGACCGGCCGCTGGGGCAGGTCATGCGCCCGCCCTGGCTGGCCAATGTCGTCTGTGCCTATGCGGTCGTCATGCGCGGATCGTCGATGGAGCCACGCTATTACGATGGCGAACTGCTGTTCGTGCACCCGCTGAGCCCGGTACGCAGCGGCGATTTCGTGCTGATCCGGCTGGCCGACGGCGCGAACTACGTGAAGCGGCTGGTGGCCCGCGATGACAGCTGGGTGAAGGTCGCCCAGCTGCGTCCCGAGGCGGCCGTGGATTACCGCAGCGATCAGGTGGCCCAGCTGCATCGCATCGCCGGGTCGACCGACCAGTACTGAACCCCGGCTTGACATGCCTTGCCGTCATGGGATGATGACGTTGCACCATGGGGCAACAGGGGGTATATCCCTTATCATGCACAGGAACGAGGCACGGGCAAAGGTGAAGAATCTGCTCGGCGATGCGGGGTCACGCCCCCTGCGCGCCGCGCTGGAAGAGGTCGCCCTTCACGACACTGACCTGAATGACCGTGATCTGAAAGATCCTGACCTGAACGGCGCCGGGCTTTCCGGCCCTGGCTGGCACGCGGCGGCCTTTGAACCCGCCCCGATCCGACAACGCGCCCTGCGGGAAGCCGATAGCGAAAGCGACGCCCCCGCCTCCTGAACCGGCAGTCGTGCGCGGGTCCACCTGCGAGCGGCACGCGGTCCTGACGCGCTGAACCGAACGGGTTGGCCTGTCGGGTTTGATATGTCGGGGTTGGACTGCCTGTGTTGGACTGCCGGGGTTGGTCCGGGCGGCCTGCCACCGCATCTCCCCTGAAGCGGATCGTGTTCGGCCTGAACGCGTGAACCCGCTCTACCCATGTGTAATTACAGATAAACATGCCGAAGTGACGCCGGGTTCGACCGGCAAGGGAGGTCAGGCGCATGGATCTGCACCTGGAAGGTCGCAGGGCCGTCATCTCGGGCGGCTCCAAGGGGATCGGGCTGGAAATCGCCCGGAGGCTGCTGAACGAGGGCGCGCATGTCTCGATCGCCGCCCGCAATGCCGAGGGGCTGGAGAGCGCGCTTGCAGAACTCCGCCCGCTCGGCGCGGTGCATGGGCAGGCGCTCGATGTCGCCGACCGCGAGGCCGTCTTCACCTGGGTCAAGGCAGCCGCCGATGAATTCGGCGGGCTCGACCTCGTCTTCGCCAATGCCTCGGCGACCGGCGGCATCCCGAAAAGCCCCGAGGGCTGGCGGATGAGCTATGAGGTCGACATGATGGGCACCGTCCACATGGTCGATGCCGCCATGCCGATGCTGGAGGCGAGCGCGGTGCCGGCCATCGTCAAGATCGCCACCATCACCGCGATCGAGCACCATGATTTCCCGGCCAATCCGAGCTATGGCGCGATGAAGGCGGCGAGCCTCAACTACATCGCCCAGCTCGCCCAGTTCCTCGGGCCCAAGGGCATCCGAGCCAACGCCGTCAGCCCGGGGCCGATCTATATCGAGGGCGGGGTCTGGGACTGGATCAGGGCGAACATGACCGCCTATTACGAGCGCGACCTCGCCGCCCATCCCCTGCAGCGCAAAGCCGGCGATCTGAAAGGGCATCCCATGGGGGCGGCCAGTGATGTCGCTGACGCAGCCGTCTTCCTCGCCAGCCCGATCGCCGGCTGGATCACGGGCGAGAACCTCGTCGTCGATGGCGGCTTTACCCGCCGCGTGGGCTTCTAGAACCAATTCCGATCGGATGAAATCATCTGATCGAAACTTGCCCTAGGCGGCTTCGCGCGCGCCTTCGGCCGCACCGCGCAGCTCGAGCGGCAGGGCGGTGATCCAGGCGTCGAGATCGCCCAGGGCTCGCGCCGACAGGGAGGCCTTGCGCTCCCGGCCCTTCAGCTTGCGGACCTTGCCATTGGGGCCGGGCGCGGGCGCGTCGGGCGGGGGAAACAGGCCGAAATTGATGTTCATCGGCTGATAGGTCTCGGCATGGGCCCCGCCGGTGATATGGCCCAGCAGCGCGCCGAAAGCGGTGGTCGCCGGCGGCAGGACCGGCTCCAGGCCCAGCCTTTCGGCGGCGGCAAAGCGCCCGGCCATCAGCCCGACCGCGGCACTCTCCACATAGCCCTCGCAGCCCGTGATCTGCCCGGCAAAGCGCAGATCGCTGCGCGCCTTCAGCCTGAGCGTCGGGTCCAGCAGGCTCGGCGCGTTGATGAAGCTGTTGCGGTGAATGCCGCCGAGCCGGGCGAACCGGGCCTCTTCCAGCCCCGGGATCAGCCGGAACACCTCG
Organism: uncultured Rhodospirillales bacterium; assembly: GCA_964584645.1. GTDB lineage: Bacteria > Pseudomonadota > Alphaproteobacteria > CAZPBH01 > CAZPBH01 > CAZPBH01. Next base: position 6,387 of record CAZPBH010000075.1, read on the forward strand.
GCCTGGGCGCCCTGTTTCAGCTTGGTCTGGAAGCCCACCAGATTGTAGAGCGTGCCCAGCGCATTGTCCTGGCGCAGCTGCACCACGGCGTGCGGGCGCCCCTTCGTGCGCGGATCGGTCAGCCCGACCGGCTTCATCGGCCCGAAGCGCAGCGTCTCGGGCCCGCGGGCCGCCATTACCTCGATCGGCAGGCAGCCCTCGAAATAGGGGGTGTCCCTTTCCCAATCCTTGAATTCGCTCTGCGGGGCGGCCAGCAACGCCTCGATGAAACGGGTGTACTGGGCCTCGTCCATCGGGCAGTTGATATAGTCCTTGCCGGTGCCGCCGGGGCCGGGCTTGTCATAGCGGCTTTGGAACCAGGCGATGTCCTGATCGACGCTGTCGAGATACACGATGGGCGCGATGGCATCGAAGAAGGCGAGCGCATCCTTGCCTGTCACCTTGGCGATCCCCTCCGCCAGCGCGGCGCTGGTCAGGGGGCCGGTGGCGATGATCGTGCTGCCCCAATCCTGCGGCGGCAGGTCGGTGACCTCGCCACGCTCGATCGTGATCAGCGGATGGCCCTCCAGCGCTGCGGTGACGGCGGCGGAGAACCCGTCGCGATCCACCGCCAGCGCCCCGCCGGCCGGCACCTGATGGGCATCGCCCTTGGCCATGATCAGCGAGCCGAGGCGGCGCATCTCGGCATGCAGCAGGCCAACCGCATTGCCCTCGGCATCATCGGAGCGGAAGGAGTTGGAGCAGACCAGCTCGGCCAGCCCATCGGTCTGATGGGCGGGGGTCGTGACCTGCGGGCGCATCTCGTGCAGGATCACGGGCACGCCGAGCCGGGCGGCCTGCCAGGCGGCCTCGGACCCTGCCAGCCCGCCGCCGATGATGTGGATGGGGGTGATGTCGGTCATGCCCCCAGCCTAGCCCGGCCCGCCCGCGGCGCTCAAGCCTCGCGCACGGCGTGCTCAAGCGCCTTGAGCCAACGGCGGAGCAACCCTCGATAGCCCGGCAGGTTTGCATGGAGCTTTGCGGCGATTGTCTCGCGATAGGTGTGGATCAAACGGTTGCGATCGTCGAGCGCCTCCATGGCCAATTCTGCATCTTCATCGGACAGCAGGCCGGCGACCCGGCACTCCCGTACGATTGATTTCGGGCCGCCCAGTTCGGGACGCTCGCGTCCCGTTACGTCGGTAAGAACGGCGCGGGCTGCCTTCCAGACCGTTTCCAGGGCCAGGGCAAAGGACAAGATGGCGTAGCCACGTTCCTGCTCCGTCGGCGTGCCCGCAATGTCCAGGGATTTCTCGAAGGCCCCCAGGGCATCGGTTGCGGTTTGAAGGCGTTCCTCTAGCCGACCCATGCGATCCCCTCGCGTTCAGCCAGGGCGAGGTAGGGGTCGTCCCGCCGCGAAGGCGCGATGACATCGCAGAAATAGGGGATGCGGCTTTCCTCCAGCTCCTCGATGATCCTCATATGCGCCTGCGCAGGCAGCGGGTCGGCCCAGATCACGATATCGAAATCCGAATGACGGGCAGGGGTACCTTGCGCGTAGGAGCCGATCAGCCAGGCCTTGGCGCCGGGAACGTCCTTGAGATGCACGCGCACAATGCGCCGGGCTTCATCCAGCGCGCGACGCTGCACATCGGAGAGGTGCCCCAATTTCGCGGCGTTGGCGGTTATCTCACTCACCGGGTCCTCATAGCTGAGAGCGCGCCTTTCCCTCAAGCGGCAAAGGCCAGCTCAAGCCCGGTCGAACTTCCGTTGAACACGGGGCATCGCGCCCGATCTGCCAGCGATGGGTGACGTTCTCGATCTGGCGGCGGCCAATCTTCTCTCGCCCGCGGTGCTGTTCTTTGCCCTCGGCGTGGGCGCGGCGCTGGCGCGCTCCGATCTCGACCTGCCCCAGCCGGTCGCGAAGGCGCTGGCGCTCTATCTGATGCTCGCCATCGGCTTCAAGGGCGGGGCCGGGGTCGCGGCGCACGGCGTCGATCTGGGCCTGATCCTGACGATCCTGGCCGGGGTGGTGCTGTCCTTCGCGCTGCCGCTGATCGCCTTCGCGCTGCTGCGCGCAACGACGAAGCTGCCGCCCATCGATGCCGCCGCGGTGGCCGCCCATTACGGCTCGATCTCGGTCGTGACCTTTGCCGTCTGTGTCGAGGCGGTGGAGAGCCTCGGCCTCGCCTATGAGGGCTATATGGTCGCGGTCGCCGCCGCGATGGAAACGCCGGCGATCCTCTCGGGCCTCTATCTCGCCTATCGCTATGCCGATCCGGCG
>CAZPBH010000076.1:0-8579 GCA_964584645.1 uncultured Rhodospirillales bacterium
CGGCTCATCCATCCCGCCATAGAGATGATTGAGGAACATCTCCTTGGTCAGGGTGGTGCCCTTGCGCAGGCTCAACAGCTCCAGGATGCCATATTCCTTGCCGGTCAGATGCAGCGGCTGGCTGTCCACCTCGACCGTCCGTGCGTCCAGATTGACGCTCAGCCGTCCGGTCTTGATGACGCTGTGCGCATGGCCCTTGGAGCGGCGGACGATGGCCTGGATGCGCGCGATCAGCTCGCGCTTGTCGAAGGGCTTGGTCAGGTAATCATCCGCCCCGAAACCCAGACCCTTGATCTTGTGGCCCATCTCGTTGAGGCCGGAAAGAATCAGGATCGGTGTGGTGACACGGGCATCGCGCAGCCGGCGCAGCACCTCATAGCCATCAATGTCCGGCAACAGCAGGTCGAGCAGGATGATATCGTAATCGTAAAGCTTCCCGATCTCGAGCCCGTCCTCGCCGAGATCGGTGAGATCAACGATGTAGCCCTCGGAATTCAGCATCAACTCGATGCTGCGAGCCGTGGCTGTATCGTCTTCGACCAGCAAAAGGCGCATGTTTCCCCCTCACACTGCGTAAGGCCGCTCCGCCCGGCATGCGCGCCTCGCGTTCTCCGGCCTCGGGGCGCAGAGGGCTGGGCTTTCCCGACCCGGCCGCACGCACCCTGTTATGGCAGTCCCCCCAAATTCATGACGGCACTCCTCACCAGAGTCCCGCCTTACCCATGCTGCGCGCATTAACCCTTGGCCGTCAAGGTTGGACCGTCCGGAGCACCGACGATTCCCGTCAGCGCTGCCGACCGATCACCACCCCCAAGCCTGCGAGCCACGGGTTTCCCGCGCGTTCATGAATAATTCAACATGGGTATTAACAATTTGCAAACGGGATTTTTACGCCCGCTTAACCTTGACGATGTCAGCCTGAGGTCTCCGCAAACGGGATGCCGATGGCTTTTATCCGCCGGCATCACGCGACGCGGTCGGCCCTGCCCTTCAACACGACCCGAGCCGATGGCCCGGGAGGAGAACCGATCCCGTGTTCAACGCCGAACTGATCGATCAGGCCTGTCAGGACATTGCTGCCCTGTCGCCATGGCGGGTCTTCGGCCGTGTCAGCAGCGTGCAGGGCATGCTGATCGAGGTCGGCGGGCTCGACCGCCAGCTGGCGCTCGGCGGGCGGGTGGCGATCGAGCGCGATGGTGGCACCCCGGTGCCATGTGAGGTGGTCGGGTTTCGCGCCGGCCGCGGCCTCCTGCTGCCGCTGGGCACGCTCGATGGTGTCGGGCTCGGCTGCCGGGCCATTCTGGCCGAGAACAAGCCGGTCGCCTTTCCCTGCGAGGCCTGGCTCGGACGCGTCGTCGATGCCTTCGGCAACCCGATCGACAACAAGGGCCCGCTGCCGCGCGGGCCGAGGGCCCAGCCCTTGCTCGCCGCACCGCCGCCGGCGGCCTCGCGCAAGCGCCTTGGCGGGCCGGTCGACCTTGGCGTGCGGGCCATCAACACCTTCGTGTCCTGCGTGGAGGGTCAGCGCCTCGGTATCTTCTCGGGCTCGGGTGTCGGCAAATCCGTGATGCTGTCGATGATGGCACGCTACACCGATGCCGATGTCAGCGTGATCGGCCTGATCGGCGAGCGCGGGCGCGAGGTTCAGGAGTTCATCGAGGATGATCTGGGCGAGGAAGGGCTGGCCCGCTCGGTGGTGGTGGTCGCCACCTCGGACGAGCCGCCGCTGCGTCGGCGCCAGGCTGCCTATCTCACGCTCGCGATCGCCGAATGGTTCCGCGACGTCAAGGGCGCCAATGCGCTCTGTCTGATGGACAGCGTCACCCGCTTCGCCATGGCCCAGCGCGAGATCGGCCTGTCAGCCGGCGAACCGCCGACCTCCAAGGGCTACCCGCCCACGACCTTTGCCGAGCTGGCACGGCTGCTGGAGCGGGCCGGACCCGGGCTGAAGGGGGGAGGGTCGATCACCGGCCTGTTCTCGGTGCTCGTGGAGGGCGACGACCATAATGAACCGGTTGCCGATGCAGTGCGCGGCATTCTCGACGGGCATATCGTGCTCGACCGGAAGATCGCCGACCGGGGTCGGTATCCGGCGGTCGACGTGCTGCGCAGCGTCTCGCGCTCGATGCCGGCCTGTCATGATGCGCGCCAGACGCAGCTGATCCGCCGCGCCAAGGAGCTGCTTTCCACCTATGAAGACATGGCCGATCTGATCCGGCTCGGCGCCTATCGTGAGGGCACCAATCCCCAGGTGGACAAGGCGATGAGCGTCTATCCGAGGCTGGAGGAGATGCTGCGCCAGCAGAAGGGTGAGCAGGCGACCATCGCTCAGGCCTTCGATTCGCTTGAGGCGATCCTCGCGACGCTCGATCCGGGTAGCGATTCGCGCACCGGTGAGGCCGCCTGATGGCTGACCTCAAGGGGCTGATCCGGATGCGCGGCTGGGCACTGGAGGAAGAGCGCCGGAAGCTCGCCGCGCTCTATGAACTCGAAGCCGGTCTCGTCGGTCGGCTGAACGATCTCTCGGCCGAGATCGACCGGGAAAAACGGGCGGCCGAGGGCGGGGCCGGCGGGGTGACCGCCGATCTTGGCGGTTGGCTGGCCGCAGCGCGGGGCCGGCGCGACCGGCTCAACGAATCGCTCGAACAGGCCCGCGCGGAGGCCCGTCTGGCCGAGGAAGCGGTGGCCGAGGCCTTCCGTGAACTCAAGAAGGTCGAGTTGGTGGCGTCGGCGCGCGCCGAACAGGCGGCCCGCAAACGGGCCCGGAACGAGAGGCTGCGCCTCGACGAGATCGGGCTTGAGACCCATCGGCGTCGCTCCGTATCTGAGGCGCGCGAAGGGCTCGAAGCGGATGGCACTTCCGAACCGGCAATTATTGCCGACGGTTAAGTCCATCTTTACCAACCCCCTGCAAAGGTGACCCTGAGATACCAGCGGCCATGTCGCCGCGGCGACATGGGGAAGGGGCACGAACGCATGATCGAGATGCTGCGAGGGCTGGGACCGGCGCGCCTGATCATCCTGGCGATGGTCACGATCGTGCTGGTGGGCTTCTTCGTCTTCCTCACCAGCCGCGTTTCGACCGGTGAGATGGAACTGCTCTATGGCGATCTCGGCGCCCAGGACGTGCAGGAGATCACCGCGCGTCTGGGCGGTATGGGTATCGACTACGAGGTTACGGCTGATCGGACCGGCATTCTCGTCCCCTCCAGCTCGGTTGGCGAGGCCCGGATGGCGCTGGCCCAGGAAGGCCTGCCCTCCGGAGGTTCGGTCGGCTATGAGCTGTTTGACGAGGATCAGGGCTTCGCCACCACCAGCTTCGTCCAGCAGATCAACCAGGCCCGCGCGCTCGAAGGCGAGCTGGCCCGCACCATCGCCACGCTCGCCCAGGTGCGCCAGGCGCGGGTGCATCTGGTGCTGCCCAAGCGCGAGCTCTTCTCGCGCGAGCAGACGCCAGCCAGCGCGAGCGTGTTCCTCTCCCTGCGCGGCGGCGCCCAGCTGGGCCGCGAGCAGGTCGCGGCGATCCGTTCGATCGTCTCGGCCGCTGTGCCGAACATGGAGCCCGATCAGGTCGCGATCGTCGATGAGCGGGGCCGATTGCTGGCCCGCCGGTCCTCCGACGAGGGCGAGGGGTTCATTACCGAATCGGCGGAGGAGCGCACCCGTCAGTACGAGGCCAGGCTGCAGGCGGCCGTCGAGGAGATCGTGGCGCGTGTGGTGGGTTATGGTCGGGTGCGGGCGAATATCACCGCCGATCTCGACTTCGATCGCATCGCGACGTCCGAGGAACGCTTCAATCCCGATGAGCAGGTCGTCCGCTCGACCCAGCTGATCGAGGAAGAGATGGACGCCACCGACCAGGAAGGTCGGCGCAACGTCACGGTCGCCAACAACCTGCCCGGCGAGGAAGCCGATGACAGTGAGGACGTCCGGGAAAGCCGCGAAAGCTCCCTGCGGACCGAGGAAATGGTCAATTACGAGATCAGCCGCACGGTCCGCGACCATGTCCGTGAGAGCGGCCAGGTGCGCCGGCTCTCGGTGGCGGTGCTGGTCGACGGCATCTACGACACGGTCGAGGACGGCGAGACGACCTACAGCCCGAGGCCTGAGGCCGAGATGGAGCAGATCGCCTCGCTGGTCCGCACCACGGTTGGCTATGATCCCAGCCGCGGCGACCAGCTGGAGATCGTCAATCTCCGTTTCGTCGAGGAGCAGCTCATCGGCGAGGAAGGCACCAGCGCCGACATGCTGTTCGGGTTTCCCAAGCGGGAGATCCTCAAGATCGTCGAGACCGGGGTCGTGGGTCTGGTGGCCATCCTCGTGCTGCTATTGGTCGTCCGGCCCCTTCTGAGCCGGATGATGAGCGAGGCGCAGGCCCAGGGCGAGGGGGGGCATGAAGGCCAGCTTCTGCTGAGCGGTCCCTCCGGCGGCGGGCAGGCGCTCGCCATGGCCGGTGCGGGCGGCGGGTCCATGCAGCCGATGATCCAGGGAGCCGGGGGGGGCATGGTTCCGGCCGATGGGCCGACCATGCGCGGTCGCGGCGCGGATGAGCTCGAGGAAGTCGAGGAAGAGCGGATGATCGACATCAGTCAGGTCGAGGGGCGCGTCAAGCAGTCCTCGATCAAGAAGGTCGGCGAGATCGTCGAGAAGCATCCGTCGGAAGCCGTCTCGATACTCCGGTCATGGCTCTATCAGGAGGGTTAGGCGATGGCACTGCGCATCCGTGAGGACTATCGCGGCCTGTCCGGCCCGGAAAAGGCGTCGATCTTCATGCTGGCGATCGGCGAGGACAACGCCTCCAAGCTGTTCGAGCTGATGGATGATGAGGAGATCCGCGAAATCTCCCAGACCATGGCGACGCTGGGCACCATCTCGGCCAACATCGTGGAGAAGCTGTTCTTCGAATTTGCCGACCAGATGTCCTCGACCGGTTCGCTCATCGGGACCTTCGATTCCACCGAGCGGCTGCTCATGAAGGTGATGGACAAGGACAAGGTCTCCTCCATCATGGAGGACATCCGTGGCCCCGCAGGCCGCACGATGTGGGACAAGCTCGGCAATGTGAACGAGCAGGTGCTCGCCAACTACCTGAAGAACGAATACCCCCAGACCGTTGCCGTCGTGCTCTCCAAGGTCCGTTCCGACCATGCCGCGCGCGTGCTGGGCCTGCTGCCGGAGACCTTCGCCATGGAGGTCATCATGCGGATGCTGCGCATGGAGGCGGTCCAGAAGGACGTCATCGAGGATGTCGAGCGCACCCTGCGCGCGGAGTTCATGACCAATCTCGCGCGCACCAATCGCCGCGACAGCCACGAGATGATGGCCGAGATCTTCAACAATCTGGAGCGCGCCACCGAGGGCCGGTTCATGACCGCGCTGGAGGAGCGCAACCGCGATTCGGCCGAGAAGATCAAGCAGCTGATGTTCACCTTCGACGATCTGTCCAAGGTCGATGCGTCCGGCATCCAGACGCTGCTCAAGGCCATCGAGAAGGACAAGCTCGGTATCGCGCTCAAGGGCGCTTCGGAAAGCCTGCGCGACCTGTTCTTCTCCAACATGTCCGAACGCGCAGCCAAGATCCTGAAGGAGGACATGAGTGCCATGGGCCCGGTCCGGATCAAGGATGTGGACGAGGCGCAGCAGGCGATGGTCACCAAGGCCAAGGAACTCGCTGCCAGCGGCGAGATCGTGATCGCCGACGGCCGCGGCGAGGACGAGGTGGTGTACTGACGCCATGGCCGCCTTCAATCCCCGTCCGTTCAGCTTCGCCGATCTCGACGAGCCTCGCGCTGCCGAGGAGGAGAAGGAGGCGCCGCCTCCTGTCTACACCGAGGAAGAGATGGCGCAGGCCCTGACGGCCGCGCGCGCTCAGGGGGTGCAGGAGGGCCGCCGCGCCGCCGAGGATGACGCAGCCCGGCGCCGCCATGCCATCATCGAGGCGGCCACCGACCGGATGCTGGAGGAAACCCATCGTCTCCTCGACGAGGTGGAGAGCCAGGGCCAGGCCCTGAGCCGCCATGCCTTCGAGCTTGCCCTGGCCATCACCGGCCGCGTACTGCCCGATGCGGCCCGCCGTCATGCTCTGGGCGAGATCGAGGCCGTGATCGCCAACGCGCTGGAGGATCGCAGCGAGCAGCCGCGCCTCGTGCTGCGCATTGCCGAGGAACTGTTCGAGGACGTGCGCGACGCGGCCGAGCTGGCCGCGGCCCAGCGCGGGTTCGAGGGACGGCTGATCGTTCTCGCCGAGACCGGGATGGCGGCTGGCGATATCCGTATCGAATGGGCCGATGGCGGCATCGAGCGGCGGACCGCGGCGATGCTGGATCAGGTGCGCCAGATCGCCGAACGTTTCGGTGCTGCCGGCCCGTCGGAAAGAGCAGCAGGCTCGGCGGGAGCCGGGCCCCGACCGCCGCGCGAAGCCTCACGACCGGCCCCGGCCGACGTGAACGCGGATCGGGTGATGGAAGACATGCCAGCAACAGCAGATGAGAAGGGAGCCGATCATGTCGGACAGTGAAGACGCCCAGCTCGACGAAGCTCAGGGCGGAGCGACGCCACCCGAACCGGCGGAGAGTGCGGGTGCCGACCCGGCCGGTCGCGGCGGGCTGGATCTCAGCGATCTCGCCATGGATGCACCGCATGCCGGCGGTGGGGGTTCCCCCCTGGCGGCCACCAAGGATCTGAATGCCATCTATGACATTCCCGTTCAGATCTCCGCGGTTCTGGGCAAGTCCACCATGCAGGTGAGCCAGCTTCTCAAGCTTGGCCGCGGTGCCGTCGTGGAACTGGACCGGCGCGTGGGCGAGGCGATCGACATCTACGTCAACAACCGCCTTGTTGCGCGCGGCGAGGTCGTGGTCGTCGATGACCGTCTGGGCATCACGATGACCGAAATCATCAAGTCCGACCGCTCCTGAGCGAGCTTGCCGGACAGCGCGGGACGGGACGGAAGCGATCGCCATGAGCCTGGGAACGGCCGAAACGATGGGCACAGCGGCGGCACCGCAGCGGGGCGGGGATGTCGGGCGCCCGCCTGCCATGATCGCGGCGCGCAAGCGCATCGATCCGGTCACCGTTGGCGGTCTTGCCGCAGCGATCGTGCTGATCGGCTGCGCTATCGCGCTCGGCGGATCGATCGGATCCTTCGTCAACTGGCCCTCGGTCCTGCTTGTGGTGTTCGGGACGATCGCGGTTTCCCTGATGGCGCTGGCGCCCGCCGATACCCGTCTCGTCTGGCCGGTCTTCGTCCAGGCGCTGTATCGCGACCGGATCGAGCCGGAGGCCCATGCGCGCAACCTGCTGCAGGTCGCCGAATATGCCCGGAAGTTTGGCCGGGTGGCGCTGGAGAACCTTGTGGGCGGCCCGAGGCTCGAGCCGGCCTTCCGGCAGATGCTGGGGCTGATCGTCGATGGTTATGACGAACACGAGATCCAGATCATGCTGCGCCGCGGGCTGGCGGCCGAGCAGGAACGGACAGCACGGGGTATCGGCTGGCTCCGCCGTGCCGCCGAGGTCGCACCGGCCATGGGGTTGCTCGGCACGCTGGTCGGGCTGGTCCAGATGCTCTCCCAGCTTGATGATCCCTCGCGGGTCGGTCCCGGGATGGCGATCGCGCTGTTGACGACGTTCTATGGCGCCCTGCTGGGCACGGTCGTGTTCGCGCCGATGGCCGCCAAGCTCGAACGGCGCGCCGAAGATGAAGCTCTTGTCCATGAGATGCTCGTGGTCGCGGCCGGTTCCATCGCACGTGCGGAAAACCCGCGGCGTCTCGAGCTGGTCCTGAACGGTGTCCTGCCGCCGCATCGGCGGATTGCGTATTTCGATTGAGGGGGGTTGGGCGATGCGCCTGCTGATCGTCGGGAGTCTCAAGGGTCATATGGCTGAGGCCGCCCGCATCGCGATGAAGCGCGGTGCGAAGGTGGCTCATGCCGAAACGGTGGAGAAGGGGCTCGACGCCCTGCGCGCCGGTGTCGGCGCCGATCTGGTGATGATCGATGTGGCACTCGAGGTGGAGCGGTTCATCTCGGCACTCGAAAGCGAGCGGATCGCGACACCCGTGGTGGCCTGCGGGGTCGATGCCGATGCCCAGGCGGCGGTCCGGGCGATCCGTGCCGGGGCCAAGGAATTCATCCCGCTGCCGCCCGATGCCGACCTGATCGGGGCCGTCCTCGCCGCCGTCAGCGATGATGAGCGCCCGCTGATCTGGCGCGATCCGGCGATGGGCCGGGTGGTGAAGCTGGCCGACCAGATCGCCGCTACCGATGCGACGGTGCTCGTGACGGGCGAAAGCGGCACGGGCAAGGAGGTGATCGCGCGTCACCTGCACCGGAAATCGCGTCGCGCCGAAGCGCCCTTCGTCGCCGTGAACTGTGCTGCGATCCCCGAAAACCTCCTGGAATCAGAGCTCTTCGGCCATGAAAAGGGGGCGTTCACCGGGGCGGTTGCGCGCCGGGTCGGCAAGTTCGAGGAAGCCCATGGCGGGACCCTGCTGCTCGACGAGATTTCCGAGATGGATCCGCGGCTTCAGGCCAAGCTGCTCCGCGCCATCCAGGAGCGCGAGATCGACCGGGTCGGCGGCA
>CAZPBH010000077.1:0-8557 GCA_964584645.1 uncultured Rhodospirillales bacterium
GGCCCTGCGCCATGTCCCTTTCGAGGATCCCGGCCTGCTGGCGCCGCTGGCCGAGGCGCGCGGCATGGACGTGGTGGTGTGCGACATGCCGGGCCGCGCCACCCCGCCCGCCGCGGCCCTTGAGGCCGATCTGCTGGTCGTGCTGGGCGGGCCGATCTCGGCCAATGACGGGGCGGTCTTTCCCTTCATCGAGGCGACGCGGGCGCTGATTGCCGCACGGGACGCGGCCGGCGCCCCGGTGCTGGGGATCTGCCTTGGCGCTCAGATCATCGCCCGCGCGCTGGGTGCGGATGTTGCCCCCGCAGCACAGGTCGAGATCGGCTGGGCGCCGCTGGAGCTGATGAGCGAGGGTCGCAACGGGCTGCTCGGCCCGCTTGCACCCGACCAGCCGGTGTTGCACTGGCATGGGGAGAACATGGCGTTGCCCGAGGGCGCCACCCTGCTGGCCCGCACGGCAACCTGTCCGGTACAGGCCTTCAGCCGGGGCCGGCCCGGCGCGGCCCCGCATCTGCTGGCCCTGCAGTTTCACCTTGAGGTGGCGCCGGACGAGCTTGAGCCCTGGTATGTCGGACACACGGCCGAGCTGGGTGCCCATGGGATTGCGGTCGACGCCCTGCGCCAGCAGGCAGCCGCCGTGCCAGCGGGCCATGCGGATCGCGCGGCGGCGGTATTCGGGGGCTGGCTGGACGCCCTCGGCCTTTAGCTGCCGGCCTTTAGGTGCACGCGGGCGCACCTCGCGCGTCAGCGCCCGCCGAGGCCGGTTTCGACCTGTTCCAGCGCGGCTTCGGCCTCCTCGGTGCTGAACTGGCCGGCCTCGCGTCGGACCACCCGGAACAGGCGCTGCAGATAGGCCGCCCGCCATTCGGCCATCGCGGCCGCGGCCTCCTCGCCCGGCTCGAACGCCTCGAAGGCGGAGCGGTCGAAGCCGCCCCGGCTCTCCATGAACCGCTCCATCGCGTCCTGGCGCTCGCGCAGAACAGAGATTTCCTGCGCCATCTCCAGCACCACCGACATCAGCGTGTCGATGGCCGGATCGGCGAAGAAATAGGGGCGCTTGCCGCGGGTGAATTCCGGCAGCCGGCGGGCGTCGTCGGTCATGGGCGGGGGTCCGTTACTTGCGGGCGCCGAAGCAGAACCAGGAGATGCCCTGATCGAAGCGGCCAGTGTTTTCGTCAATCCCGCCCTCGGCCTCGGCGGCCTGACGGATCGCCTCCTCGCCGAACCAGTTGAGCGAGGGCACGACATGCTGGAAATAGCTCCCCGGCGCAAAGCCGGCCTCGACATGCAGCGCCTGCGGGTCCTGATCGCGGAAGGTCTTGTAGAACGGCTCGGAATTGTACCAGGCATCCCAGTCCAGATAGAAGCCGTCATAGGCGTTCATCTGGTTGTTCGGCGGCAGTTCCATCGTCAGCATCATGCCCCCGGGCCGCAGCACGCGGCGGGCCTCGGCGAAGGCCTTGCGGATGTCCTTCAGGGGCACCTCGTGCCAGAACATCGACGACCAGACGAGATCGACCGAATTGTCCGGGAAGGCCGAAAGATCGGTGGCCGTGCCCTGCCGCCAGTGCACCGGCACGCCGTATTCCTGGGCGCGGGCATGGGCATAGCGCAGCGAGGGCGCGGCGACGTCGATCCCGTGGACCTCGGCCTCGGGGAAGGTGGTCTTCCAGGGCAGGGTGTTGTGGCCGATGGTGCAGCCTAGATCGAGGATCGTTGCGGGCGCCAGATCCGGGTATTTCAGGCGGATGAAGCGGCTGATCGATTCCGCGATATCCGACTGATCCCGGCCCATCAGGCCCATGTAGAACACGGCCGACCCGTTGTCGAAGAGGGCGCCGATCCGGGCATCGCCCTCGACCGTCTCGTGATGATAGTTGCCGGGCATCAGATGGACATCGACCTCGGTCACATTGCGCGGGGTCTGAAAGCCGGGGTCGAGTGTCAGGGTGCCGAGACCCTCCTGCCCGGCCCGCGCCACGGCCTCGTCGATCTTCGCGCCCTCGCGGTCAACGACCGCGCGCACGCTGTCCCAGACCATTTCCTGCGCGTTCACCCGCATCGAGGAATAGTATTTGAAGATCGGCGTGTGGCGGATCGCCTTGTGGACGGCGGTGGGCGTGTCGGGCTTCACCTCAAGGGCAGGCTCGACCTGCTCCAGATACGTCCTGCGCATGTCGCCGGCCAGGTCGTGCAGCACGAAGCCCCGCAGGCTGGAGGTGAAGGCCTGCCGGGCGCGTTCGTCGCGCGTGCCCTTCAGGCCGAGCTTGTGATTCACCTGAGCGAGCATCTCGGTTCTCCCTGTTATCGCCAGCCCTGTTCTTTCCCGCCGTGCATGGCGGCTGCAAAAAAGAGAATGACCATGGCCGCGCCCATGTCCAGAGGCAGCGCCGATGGTGCGGGCTGCTTTGGCGGCGGGGGTCGTCGTCGCAGCGGTTTCAGAGCCGCGGGGTGACCGCCAGCGCGCCGCCATCGACCAGCAGCTCCGCCCCGGTCATGAAGCTTGAGTCGTCGCTGGCGAGGAACAGGGCGGCCTGCGCGATCTCCATCGGCTGGCCCATGCGGTTCACCGGCGCCATGCTGGCGAAGACGGCCATCATCTGCTCGCGCGGGATCGGGGCGGCCTCGATGGCTGGGTCGAGGATCGGGGTCTCGATGGCGCCCGGATGCAGGCTGTTGCAGCGGATGTTCCAGCCCTCCTTCGCGCAGCGCCCCGCGACCGATTTCGTCAACAGCCGCACGCCCCCCTTGCTGGCGGTATAGGCCGCATCGGCCGGCAGGCCGACATAGCCGTTGATCGAGCTGACATTGATGATCGAGCCGCTATGGCCGTGGGCGCGCATCAGGTTCACCGCCATCCGGCAGCCCAGCATGGTGCCGGTCAGGTTGATCTCCATGACCCGGTGCCATCGGTCGAGCTCGAGCGATTCGATGGGGCCGCCGCCGACGACCCCGGCATTGTTGACCATGATGTCGAGCCGGCCCGGCCCGTCCTGCACCCATCCCTGCAGCTGCGCCCAGCTTTCCTCGCGCGTCACGTCATGGGCCAGGAAATCGGCGCCATGGCGCTGGGCCATGGCCTGGCCTTCCTCGGCAAGGATGTCGGTGGCGAGGACCTTGGCGCCCTCCTGCACGAAGCGCTCGACGATGGCCGCACCGATGCCGCGTGCTGCGCCTGTAACGATGGCGACCTTGCCCGCCAGCCTGCCCTGTTCCGCCATGATGTGCCTCCTGCCTTGGTGTGAGCGTGGCCGGTGCGCCGTGATCATCGGCCCGTCCGCCCTGTTTTCCGGCCCCATAACCTTGTGGCCCGAGGCCATTCGCCAATATCGTTCCCTCAGGATCGCGCGCGAGAACGGCCGGGCAGGCACCCTGCCGCCACGCAGATGGACAACAGGGAGGATCGGGCGGGCCATGGCGCGTCTGTCAGGGAAGGTGGCCCTCATCACGGGGGCGGCGATGGGGATTGGCGGGGCGGCCGCCCGGCGTTTTGTCGAGGAAGGTGCTCATGTGCTGGTCTGCGATATCGCCGAGAAGGAGGGCCGCGCGCTCGCCGAAAGCCTCGGCCCGTCGGCGCGGTTCCAGCACCTCGACGTGACGGACGAGGCGGGCTGGCAGGCGGCCGTGGCGGCGGCGGAAGAGCATTTCGAGGGGCTCGACATCCTCGTCAATTCGGCCGGCATTTCCGAGCCCGCGAACATCGAGACCGAGACCTATGCCCATTGGCAGAAGGTGCTGCAGATCAACCTCGATTCGATCTTCCTCGGCTGTCATGTCGCCATCCCGGCGCTGAAGAAGCGGGCCAGTGCGGCGCATCCGGCCTCTATCGTGAATATCGGCAGCTCCTCCGGCCTCAAGGGTGCGCCCTTCCTGACCGCCTATGGCGCGTCCAAGGCCGGGCTGATCCATCTGACCAAGACCATCGCTCTGCATTGCGGGCGCGAGGGCCATTTCATCCGCTGCAACGCCATCCATCCGGGTGCCGTGCGCACGCCGATGTATCAGCGCCATCTGAAGATGGGGCCGAGCGAGGAGGCGATGCACCAGAATTTCGTCAGCCAGCACCCCATCGGCTTCATCGGCGAGGAGGACGACCTCGCCAGCGCCATCCTGTTCATGGCCAGCGATGAGGCGCGCTTCATCACCGGGGCCCAGCTTGCCGTCGATGGCGGGCTGTCGCTGTAACCTCGCACGATTCAACCCTCCACCAATCGCAGGAGCTTATTCATGGATCTCGGACTCAAGGGCCGCAAGCTGATCATCTCCGGCGCCACGCGCGGCATCGGCCGCCGGGTCGCTGACCTGATGGCCTCGGAAGGGGTGGATGTGGCGCTGTGTGCGCGCAATGCCGATCAGGTGAACGAGGCGGTGGAGAGCCTCAAGGCGAAGGGCGTGAAGGCTATCGGCGAGGCGGTCGATGTGAAGGACAAGGAGGCCTATGAGGGCTGGGTCGCACGCTCTGCCGAGGCGCTGGGCGGCTGTGACATCCTGATCCCCAACGTCTCCGCCGGCGGTGGCATGGATCGCGGCGAGCAGCACTGGTACGACAATCTGGAGCTCGATATTCTCGGCACCACGCGGGCCATCAACGCCGCCCTGCCGAGCCTGAAGGCCAGCGATGCCGGCGCCATCGTCATCATCAGCTCGACCGCGGCGGTGGAAACCTTTGTCGCACCCCAGCCCTACAACGCGATCAAGGCGGCGCTGCTGACCCATTCCAGCCAGCTCGCCCAGGCGCTGGCCGGCGAGGGCATCCGGGTGAACGCGGTCAGCCCCGGCCCGATCGAGTTCGAGGGCGGAAGCTGGGACTTCATCAAGAAGAACATCCCGCAATTCTATGAGGGCACCGTGAAGAAGAGCCCGATGGGTCGGCTCGGCACGCCGGAAGAGGTGGCGCGCGTCATCGCCTTCCTCGCCAGCCCGGCCGCAAGCTGGGTGACGGGGCAGAACATCTGCATCGATGGCGGCTTCACCCAGAAGGTCTCGTTCTGAGGCCGAAGCCCGAAGCCCGTTCCGATCAGGCCGATCCGCTAAGCCCTTGATTTTGTGGTGGGCGCACAAGGATTCGAACCTTGGACCCGCTGATTAAGAGTCAGCTGCTCTGCCAACTGAGCTATGCGCCCGCACCAAGCCGTGAAGGTTAGGGCCCTGCGCGCGGGAAAGCAAGGTTAGCGGTCACCCTCGCCTTCCGGTTCGGTGGATGGGGGCTTTTGGGGCGATGTCCCGGCGGTTGCCCCTGTCACCGGGCAGAAGGCCGGCAGCCGCTGCTTGGTGCGATGGCCGGGCACAGGCTGGTCTGTGCCGGGCAGAAGCCCGCGATAATAGGCCTTCTGCCATTTCTGGTCGCGCGCCTCGCTGGCCGGATCCTTCAGATCGGCATTGAACGTGTTGCGGGCGTCCTGCCAGGCCGTCAGGGTTTCGGCCAGCTCCGGGGCGGTGGCAAGATCGCGCACTTCGGGCTGTACCGCATCCAGCATCGTGCGGGACTGGGGCCAGATCTGGCAGAAGGGCTCGCCCTTCTCGAACCGCACCACGCCGGGCCGGGTGAACACCCAGTTCATCGTGAAGGTGTAGGGGGACCAGTCGGTCTCGACGATACCGGTAAGAGGCTGGATGCCGTCCTTGGGCCTGTTGACCGGCCCGCCGACCCAGAGGTCGATGCCCTCCGGCTCGGTGCGGAACAGGGCGTGGACGTGAAAGGTCAGGACACCCTGGCCGAAATGGCCCGTGGGCCAGAGATGGGCCGGACCGTCGGCATGGATGTTGACCGCCTCGGGCTCCGGCCGCCCGGTCCAGCTGGCGTGGAAGGCAAGCGGGCAGAGGAGTTCCCAGCCCTGGGCGTTGGCGATGTTCAGCGGCAGGCAGCGATAGGCGAAGGCCTCGGGCGTGGCGTCCATCCAGGGGCGTGTCGCCGGGGCGGGCCTGATCTCCGGCATGAAGCCCGAAGTCGGGTAAAGGATGAGACGCAGCGGGTCGGGTTGATCGGCCATCGCCTCAGCAGATGGGCAGAAATCTCACCCGCTCCACCCGGCCGATGTAGTCAGTCTCGCGACCGTTGTCGGCGACAGAGGTTCAGGCTGCACGCATCCGTCTTTCGGCTCCCGCCGACCCGGTCTGGAGCGCGTCAAGCATGCGCTCCAGAAGGCTGTCGAGATTGTTCCGGATCAGGTGGGCGGTCTCTTCAACCTCGGCCAGCGCCGCCTCGGCCTCGCCGTGATCGCCCTGATGCTCGGCCTCAAGCGCCCGCTCGCCCGCCCGATGCATCGCCTGATGAGGCGCCATGATGGCCGCGAATTCCGGTGCATCGCGCAGCTCGGCCGGCGCTCCGTTCTTCAGCCAGCGCGCCAGCATGCAGCTGCTCTCGTCGGGCAGGCGTGTCGGGGTCTCGGCATCGAAGCGCAGGATCGCGGCCCGCACGCCATGGACATAGCGCTCATGGGATTCGCGGGCGACGGCCAGCATCGTGACCCCGCCCAGCCGCGAGAGATCCGCCCCGATGCCGTCATCGAAGCGCAGATGCACGCCCGAAGCATCGGTATGGAGCACCCGGCCGGCCGCCGTCACGCCAAGGCTGGCAAAGGCGACGCTGACCGTCTGGCCCGGTGTAACCTGCCCCAGATCGACCAGCCGCGCCCCGTGCTCCGACACATCGGCCAGCAGGGCCTCGCGCCGGGCGCCATCGGGCACCTGCACCATGACACGGACATGGGCGCGGTAGCGTGGCTCGCTGCGGCGGTCAACCTCGTCAGTGGAGGTCCGGATCGCGTGGGTGATACGCCGGCCCAGCCGGGCGATGCTGCTGCCAAGGGCGCGGGCGGAGCCTTGCAATTCGGTGGAGAGCGCGCCGGTCTCCTGCGTCTGGCGGGCCACTTCCTCGATGGCCGCGGCGACCCGGCGCGAGGACGCTGCGGCCGCCTCCACATCCCCCGCCATCATGTCGGTAGCACCCGTCTGCTGGGCGACGGCCGCCGAAATCGCCCCGGCAATGCCGTCGATTTCCTCGATGGCATGGGCCACCTCGTCGATCGAGCGGCCCGCTTCCTGGCTCACCGCCTGGATGTCGGCGAGCTGGGTCGAGACCCGCTCGGTCGCCTCGGTCGTCTGGTGGGCCAAACGCTTGACCTCGTCGGCCACGACGGCGAAGCCCTTGCCCGCCGTGCCTGCGCGCGCGGCCTCGATGGTGGCGTTCAGGGCCAGCAGGTTGGTCTGCTCCGCAATGTCGTTGATCAGGGCCGCGATCTGGCCGATACGTGCCGCGCTTTCGTCGAGCCGGGTCATGACATCGCGCGATACCTCGGCGCGCTCGACGGCGCGCCGGGTGATGCCGGATGCCTCGTCCACCCGGGCGTTGATCTCTTCCTCCGTGGTCCGCAGATCGACAATGGCGGCGGCGACGCGCTGGGCGGTTTCCAGCGATTCCTCCGCGGCATCGGCGACCTCGCGGCTGTGGTGGGAGACGCGGTCGGCGGCTGCCGCGACCGCATCGCTGGCGCGCTGCATGGCGTCGGCCTCGCGGGTCGTGGCCTCGAACGCCGAGGCGCTCTGCGCATCGACATCATCGGCCATGGCGAGCAGGGCGCGGCGGCGCTCTTCACCCATCCGGGCATCCGCCTCGAGCCGGGATTCCAGCTTGCGCTGTTCGATGGCATCGGTGCGGAAGATTTCCAGCGCCCGGGCCATGGCGCCGACCTCGTCGCGTCGCCGGGTGTAGCCGATGGCCTGATCGGTCGCGCCCTGGCTGATCGCGGCCATCTGGGCGGTCATCTCCCGGATCGGGCGGGTGATGCGCCAGACCGCGATCCCGGCTAGGGTGTTGGCGACGAGGAAGGCGAAGCCGGCCATCCAGATCGTCCCGCTGAACCAGATCAGCCCCGTGGTCAGCACCACGGCAAAACCGACCAGCAGCTGGAACTGGGCCTGAAGGTTGAGAAGCGAGCGGCCCGCAACGCCGGCGTCCTGTCCGGGAGCATGCCCCCCGGACCCGGGTGTTGCTCCTGCGCCATGGCCAGCGGCCGTGTGTTCACGCCCGCTCGAACCGCGCGGTTGACCCCGATGAACTGCCAATTCCATGCCCCCACATGGCGAACCTGATGCCGCCCCCGCATGCACCTGTATACCCTACGCCGAAGCGTGAGGCCGTTCAAGGGAGGGCTTGAGGGCCGAGAGGCGGGGCGGGCCGTATCAGGCGGCGATGTCGTCTTTCTCGCCTGTCAGCTCGGCCGCGGCCTTGTCGGCCAGCGCTTCCAGCAGGCCGCAGGTGGTCTCCGAAAGCGCCACAAGCTCGGCCATCGAGGCCTGGGCGCCCGCCTTGTCGCCGGCGCGGGCCTGTTCCACCGCCCGGCTGCCGACGACATGCACCTGTCGATGAGGCGCCTGCAGGGCGATGAAATCGGGTTCGCTTGCCAGCAGGCCCGCCGCCTCGCTCTTCAGCCAGCGGCCCAGCCGGCAGCTCAGATGGTCGGGCAGGGGGCTGTCCAGCTCGTCGGTGCCGAGCACCACACCGCGCACCTTCTCGACATAGGTGATGTGATCCTGGCGGGTGACGGCCAACAGGGTGACC
>CAZPBH010000078.1:0-4301 GCA_964584645.1 uncultured Rhodospirillales bacterium
GGCCGAGCCCATCGTGGCGGGTCTGCGCAAGGTCTATGACCCGGAAATCCCGGTCAACATCTTTGAACTTGGCCTGATCTACCGCATCGAGATCGACGAGGAAGGCAAGGTCGCTGTCGACATGACGCTCACCGCACCCGGCTGCCCGGTCGCGGGCGAGATGCCCGGCATGGTCGAACGCGCGATCCGCCCGGTCGCGGGTGTCGAGGATGTGGCGGTGGAGATGACCTTCGATCCGCCCTGGACGCCTGACATGATGGCGGAAACCGCCAAATTGCAGCTCAACCTGTTTTAAGTCACGAAAGGGAGGACGCACGATGTTCGACCCGAACAAGAAGATGCTGAGCCTGACGGACAAGGCCGCCGACCATGTGAAGGCCCTGATGGCGAAGGGCGAGGAAGGCGTGATCGGCCTGCGCGTGGGCGTGAAGACCCGCGGCTGCTCGGGCATGAGCTATTTCGTGGAATACGCGAAGGAAACCCGGAAGTTCGAGGAGGCGATCGAGGACAAGGGTGTCACGATCCTGATCGATCCGGCGGCGACGATGTTCCTGATCGGCTCCGAGATGGACTGGGAGGAAGATCCCTTCCATGCCGGTTTCGTCTTCCGCAATCCGAACGAGAAGGGTCGCTGCGGCTGCGGCGAGAGCTTCCACGTCTGATCCGCAGCTGATCGCCGTTGGGCTGGACGAATCCGGGGCAGCGGGCTAGAGCAGTGTCCGTTCAGGGGGAATCACCTGATCGGACACCTTGTCCAGCTTCACAATGAGGTAGGGCGGATTCGCGCGTTCAGGCTGAACGCACTCCGCTTCGACAGCCTGGCGCCATGCAGCAACCCTGGATTCTGACCGTCACCTGCCCGGATGCAACCGGCATTGTCTCGGCCGTGGCCGGCCATCTGGCCGCCGCCGGGCTCAACATCCATGACAGCCAGCAATTCGGCGACACCGCCAGTGGCCGCTTCTTCATGCGCGTGGTGTTCGACCCCCCTGCAAAGGGTGAGCCGGATTTCGGGGGCTTCACGGCGATCGCGGAACGGTTCGGGATGGACTGGAAGGTGCACCCCCCCGGCCGGAAGCCGCGGATCGCGATCATGGTCTCGCGCTTCGGGCATTGTCTGAACGATCTGCTCTACCGCTATCGGGTCGGGGATCTGGCGGTCGAGATACCGGCTGTCATCTCCAACCACCGGGATTTCTATCAGCTTGCCGCCTGGCATGACGTGCCGTTCCACCATGTGCCGGTCACGGCCGGGACCAAGGATCAGGCCGAGGCCCGCCTGCGCGAGATCGTGGCGCAGGAGGAGGTCGAGCTCATCGTGCTCGCCCGCTACATGCAGGTGCTTTCCCCCGCCATGTGCCGGGATTTCGCGGGCCGGATCATCAACATCCACCATTCCTTCCTGCCGAGCTTCAAGGGGGCCAGGCCCTATCATCAGGCCTTTGCCCGGGGTGTGAAGGTGATCGGCGCCACGGCGCATTACGTGACCGAGGATCTCGACGAAGGTCCGATCATCGCCCAGGACGTGGCACCGGTGGATCATCGCATGGGACCGGAGGAACTGGCGGCCCTGGGGCGGGATATCGAGGCCCGCACACTCGCCCGTGCCGTGCACAGCCATATCGAGCATCGGGTTTTTCTGAACGATTCCAAGACCGTCGTCTTCGGCTGAACCGTTCGCTCCACCTCCGCGTAAACATTTAAGGAAAAATTAAGACAAGCTGGTTTTCCGGAACCGGCTTGGGTATATTAGTCTTTCATTAAGCATGGGGCGCGGCGGGCCGACCGATACGGCCGTCGGGCCTGCCAGCTCGGAAAGAAGGGCCGCACAAGGCCGTCGCGTTCGGGTTCAATGCATCGGAGGACCACAATCAATGAGCAATCTTCCTGCCGCCTTTTACGTTCGTCTCGCCGCGCTGGCGGTGATGTGCTTCCTCGTCGGCGTGGTGCTGTCCGTGCTGCGTCCCGATCAGGCCCTCGTCTTTGTGCTGGCGATGTGCGTTGGCGGCGCGATTGCCTGGTACCGCAAGGGCGGGATCGCCCCGCAGGCCGAGCCCGTGCCGGTGCGCGTTACCGGCGCGCGCGCAAGCCGCGATCTGCGCTAACCCAACTTGCCCCCGGGTCACGCAGCCGCTTGCAGCCGCGGCTGTGTGACCGCTTCCAGAGTGCGGGCAAACAGGTCCGGGGCGTTGCGACCCTCCGCGATAGCCTCCGACAAGTGCCGCCGCCAGGCGCGTGCGCCTGGACAGCCCTGCAGCAGCCCCAGCATCGGCCGGATGACCGCCGGTAACGGCGTGCCGAGCGCGCTTTCTCGCGCGGCGTAGGCGTCCATCGCCACCGCAATATCGCCGAGGGCAGGCTTGGCTGTGCCATGCAGAACCTGCTCGATCTCGGCCAGGATGGCGGGCCGCCGATAGGCCTCGCGCCCGATCATGATGCCGGCAAAGCTGCCAAGCTGCGCCACAGCATCGGCACCGTCGGCAAGACCGCCGTTCAGCACCACCGGCAGATCAGGGAACCAGCCCGCCACCAGGCCGGCCCGGGCGTAGTCCAGCGGCGGGATTTCGCGGTTCTGCTTGGGGCTCAGGCCTTTCAGCCAGGCCTTGCGGGCATGGACGATCAGGGCCGCCGCCCCGGCCTCGACCACCGCCTCGGCGAAACGGCGCAGAAACGCCTCGTCGTCCTGGTCGTCGACCCCGATGCGGCACTTGACCGTGACCGGCACCTCCACCGCCTCGACCATCGCGCGCACGGATTCGGCCACAAGTTCGGGCTCGCGCATCAGGCAGGCCCCGAAGCGCCCGCGCTGGACGCGGTCGCTCGGGCAGCCGCAATTCAGGTTGATCTCGTCATAGCCCCAGGCAGCCCCCAAAGCCGCCGCGCGGGCCAGCGCCTGCGGGTCTGAGCCGCCCAGCTGCAGCGCGACCGGGTGCTCTTCAACGTTGAACCTCAGATGCCGCTCGACATCGCCGTGCAGCAGCGCGCCGGTCGTCACCATCTCGGTATAGAGCAGCGCATGCGGCGCCATAAGGCGGTGGAGGAACCGGCAATGCCGGTCGGTCCAGTCCATCATGGGCGCAACGGAAAGGCGGCGGTCGATCATGCCGGCCACGTTAGCGCATCCGCGCGGCGGGGCGAAAGCGCCTCAGTCCAGCGGCTCGAGCACCCAGTCGGGCGGCTTGTGGCCGTCCATGAAGGTCTGGATGTTGATGATGACCCGCTCGCCCATCGCGATGCGGCCCTCCTCTGTTGCCGAGCCGATATGCGGCAGCAGGACGACATTATCGAGTTCCCTGAGCCGCGGGTCGAAGGCCGGCGCCTTTTCATAGACATCGAGCCCGGCACCGGAGAGCTGGCCCTCCAGCAGCATGTCCGTCAGCTCGGCCTCGTCGATCACTTGCCCCCGGGCGGTGTTGATCAGCACGGCATGGGGCTGGATCAGCCGCAGCCGGCGCTTCGACAGCAGGTGAAAGGTCGCAGGCGTGCTCGGGCAATTGACGGAGAGGATGTCCATGCGGGCCAGCATCTGGTCGAGGCTGTCCCAGTAGGTGGCATCCAGCTCCGCCTCGATGTCGGGGTGGACGCGGTTGCGGTTATGGTAGTGGATGGCCAGTCCGAAGGTGCGCGCACGGCGGGCCACGGCCTGACCGATGCGCCCCATGCCGATGATGCCGAGACGCTTGCCCCACAGCCGCCGTCCCAGCATCAGCGTCGGCCCCCAGCCCGCCCAGGCGCCCGAGCGGACAAGCCGATCCCCCTCGGGCAGCCTGCGCATCACACTGACGATCAGCCCCATCACCATGTCGGCGGTGTCCTCGGTCAGGACGCCCGGCGTGTTGGAGACCAGAATGCGCCGCTCGCGCGCGGCATCGAGGTCGATATGGTCCACGCCCGTGCCGAAGGAGGCGATCAGGCGCAGGTGCGGGCCGGCCTGAGAGATCAGCCCGGCGTCGAGCCGGTCCGTGACCGTGGGGACCAGCACCTCGGCCTCCTTCAGCGCTTCGGCGAGGCCGTCGCGGTCCAGCGGGGTATCGTTGGTGTTGAGACGGGTATCGAAAAGCTCCATCATCCGGAGTTCGACGGCATCGGGCAGCTTGCGAGTCACGACCACGCGCGGCTTGCGGCGACCGCCAGCGCTGGCGACCGTGCTCGCGGCCCTTGCCGGGCCGGGATACGGGCTGCCATGCGGAGGGAAGGGCCGCTGCGTCATCGGGAAACCGAAGGATGGGGAAGGTAACGGACCATGGGCTTCGCAGGCGATATGGGCGAGATGCGGCGAAAGCCAAAGCGTGAGGCGACGC
>CAZPBH010000078.1:4311-8418 GCA_964584645.1 uncultured Rhodospirillales bacterium
GGCCCTTGTTCTGGGCGCGGCCTCGGCCGTTGCCAGCGAACCCGCCGAGAGTGGTGCGCAGCCGAGCGGCGAGCGTTTTGCGAGCCTGCGCGCCAATGAGGTCAACTGGCGCACCGGGCCCGGCATGCGCTATCCGATCGACTGGGTCTACCGGCGCGCCGGCTGGCCCGTTCAGGTGCTGGCCGAGTTCGATGCCTGGCGCAAGGTGCGCGATGCCGACCGCGTCGAGGGGTGGGTGCATCGCCGGATGCTCTCCTCGCGCCGCTCGGTCGTCGTGATCGGCGAAACGCGCCCGATGCACCGTGCGCCCGATGCGGCCTCACCGCTGGTGGCCCAGATAGCCCCCCGCAATCTCGGCTGGCTCGACCGGTGCGAAGGCCCGTGGTGCCGCATCGAGGTCGAAGGCTTTCAGGGCTGGATGCGTGCCGCGCATCTGTGGGGCGCCCAGGAATAGCCTGTTATGTTTTTGGTTGCCCAACACCAAAAATAACATATTATGATCCCCGGGTGGTCGATCAGGGCCAAGGGGGGATCATGACAACAGCACTGCTGAAGCGGCCTGTGGCCGAATCCGTCGAGAACACAAGCCTCTCGGCGCGATCGCTCGATGCCGGGGTGGCGCGCGGCATGCTGGACCGGGTGCCACTCAACATCATGCTCTGCGATATCCGGAGTTTCCGGATCACCTATGCCAACCCCTCGACCATCGCGACCCTGCGCCAGATCGAGCATGTCCTGCCGATCCGGGCGGATGAGCTGATCGGCCAGTCGATCGATGTCTTTCACAGCGCGCCGGCTCATCAGCGCGAGCTTCTTGCCGACCCGGCCAACCTGCCCCATCGCGCCCGGATCGAGATCGGTGGCGAGGTGCTGGACCTGCTGGTGGCTCCGGTGCTCAGCCGCGGGCGCTATGTCGCGGCCATGGTGACCTGGTCGTTGATGACCGAACAGCTCCGCCATGAAAGGGCAACCCGGCGGCTGACCCAGATGATCGATGAAATGTCGATCAACGTCATGCTGGCCGACCCGGAAACGGCCGTCATCACCTATGCCAACCGCACCTCCATCGAGACGCTGAAGCAGGTGCGCCATCTGCTGCCCATCGATCCGGAGGAGGTGGTGGGCGCGTGTATCGACATCTTCCACAAATCGCCGGAGCGCGCGCGTGCCGTCATTCGCGACCCGGCCCGTCTGCCCTTCAACACCCGGATCCGGCTGGGTCCGGAATCGATGGATCTGCGCATTTCCGCCATTCACGACCACAGCGGTGCCTATATGGGGCCGATGCTGACCTGGGCGCTCGTCTCCGACCGGGTGGAGCTGGCCGACCGGTTCGAGGCCGAGGTGAAGGGGGTGGCCGACATCATCGCCTCGGCCGCGACGGAGCTGGAAGCAACCGCCACTTCGCTGGTCGCCACGGCCGATGAGGGCAGCGCGCAATCGACCACGGTGGCGCACGCGGCGGACGAGT
The DNA here is from genome assembly GCA_964584645.1 of uncultured Rhodospirillales bacterium. GTDB lineage: Bacteria > Pseudomonadota > Alphaproteobacteria > CAZPBH01 > CAZPBH01 > CAZPBH01. Next base: position 5,783 of record CAZPBH010000078.1, read on the forward strand.
TGACCCGCGCCATCCACGAGATCGCCACGCAGGTCAGCGAAGCGGCCCAGGCGACGGCCAAGGCGGTCGACGAGGCCGAAACCTCCAACCAGAAGATCGCCAGCCTCGCCGATGCCGGTCATGCAATCTCCGAGGCGGTTCAGATGATCCGGGCGATTGCCGAACAGACCCATCTGCTGGCGCTGAACGCAACCATCGAGGCCGCAAGGGCAGGTGAGGCCGGCAAGGGGTTCACGGTCGTCGCTGCCGAGGTCAAGCAGCTCGCCACCCAGACCGCGCAGGCCACCGGCGCCATCGCGGCCCAGGTGGCGTCCATCCAGGCAGCCACGGGCGAGGCGGTGGGCTCGATGGAACGGATCGCTGCCACCATCGACACGATCAGTCACATCACCAGCACGATCTCTACGGCCATCGAGCAGCAGGGGGCGGCCACGAGCCAGGTCTCCGGCAATGTCGGCGTGCTCAATGAGGCCGCTTCGGAAACCGGCCGTGCCTCGGGCGATGTGCTGGGGGCCGCGCGCGAGCTGGGCAGGCAATCCACCACGTTGATGGACGAGGTCTCCAGCTTCCTGACGGCCGTACGAAGCTACTGACCCCGCCCGGCGCGCTCCCCGATCACGGTCAGGCGAAGTCGCCGGCAAGTTCAGCGCGCACGCTCTCTGGCAGGATCGCCATATGGGCATAGCCCGGATGGTCGATCCCCAGCACGATGCGCGCGCCCTCGCCCCGGAAGGCTGCGACCTGAATGGCCGTGAAGGGGAAATGGACGAACTGCACGCTGGATGCCTTGCCATCGGCAGCGGTCCGGTCGACGTCCTGTTCGGCGACGCTCATGATGCGCGCCCCGTCGATCTCGAGGAACATCCTCTCCTCGACACCGCCCAGCCGCGACAGCACGGCCTTGCGCCGGGCCGGGTCGTCGATCTCGAACATCACGGTGGCGACCAGCTCGTTGCCCTTGGGGATGAGGGGGTTGTAGGCCGCCAGTTCGTCGGCGATCTGCTCCTCGCCACCGCGCTCGATGTAGAGCATCTCATGGACCTGCAGCCACATCGTCTCGTAATTCTCGAAATAGAAGGTGGCGTGCGGGCCGAGCTCGACCCTGCGATGGCGCTTGCGGGCGACGATTTCGGCGCGCCTTTCCTTGCGGATGGCGGCATAGGCCTCAATCGCCATGATGTCGTCGCGGGTGAGTTCGGTGCGGAGTGTCATGTCGGGTTCCCTTCGGCGAGCTGTGGCACCAGACCGTAGGCCATGGCCAGAAGCATCACGGGATGGGTGGCCCGCGCCGGCAGGCGGGTGCGCTCGCCTTCCTCCTTTTCCGCCTCCAGCACCTCCATGCCCTGCAACAGGTGCTTGGCCGCAAGCGGGCATTCCGAAACGATGTGGGCGGGCTGCTTGCGCAGGGCTTGCCGGGCGGCATTCCGGCCGACCTTGAGGGCCACCGGATAGGTCTCCTTCATCACGCCGAAGGTGCCGCCATGGCCCGAACAGCGCTCGATCACGTCGATATCGGCATCGGGGATGAGGGCCAGCATCTCGGCAGCCTTGGCGCCCATGTTCTGGGCACGGGCATGACAGGCGAGATGCAGGGCCACACCCCCGTCGAGCGGCTTCAGCCCTGGCGCCAGACCTTCCTTCTTCGCGATGTCGACGATGTATTCCGTGATGTCGAAGGTCGCCTCGGCCAGCGCCTTCACATCCGGATCATCGGGGCAGATCAGCGGCCATTCGAATTTCAGCATGAGCGCACAGCTGGGTGTCAGCGCGATGATGTCCTTGCCGGCTGCGACGGGCGCCTTCAGCTCGGCCGCGACCGCCCGGGCTGCCTCGGCGACGGCGGCGATGTTGCCGCGCTCAAGTTTCGGCATGCCACAGCAGCGCGGATAGACCACGTCGGTCGCCACCCCGTTGGCCGCCAGCACCGCACGCGCCGCATGGCCAAGTTCGGGCTCGTTGTGATTGACGAAACAGGTGGCATAGAGCACCGCCTGCCGACCATGCGCTGGGGCGTCGCTTGCGGGAGGGGCGGGCAGGGCTCTCGCCTGGGCGGTGAAGGGCTTTCCCGCATAGCGAGGAAGTTCGACCTCGCGATGCACGCCGGCGAGCGCTTCGATGGCCGGGCGCGTCAGGGCGTTAGCGCGGTCCGAGGCCCAGTTGGCGAGCCCGGCGACCGGGGCCGCCATGCGCCCGTTGCGATCCGTTTCCCCCAGCTGCTCGGCACGCTGATCGACGATGCCCTTCCGTCGTTCGACCGCGCGATAACGCAGCATGAGATGCGGAAAGTCGAGGTCGAATTCGTGCGGCGGCACATAGGGGCACTTCACCATGAAGCACATGTCGCAAAGCGTGCAGGCATCGACGACCGGCTTGAACGCGGTGCTCGCGACGGTGTCGAGCTCGCCGCTCTCGCTCTCGTCGATCAGGTCGAAAAGCCGCGGAAAGCTGTCGCACAGATTGAAGCAGCGGCGGCACCCATGACAGATGTCGAAGACTCGGCGCAGCTCGGCGTCGAGGGCTTCCTCGTCATAGAAGGCTTCTTCCTGCCAGCGCAGCGGATGCCGCGTCGGACTGTCCAGACCCCCTTCACGCATGGGCATGGCTCTCCCGCAGGTCGAGGCCCCGTGATCGGTCCC